>JADYUE010000040.1 GCA_021531615.1 Fusobacterium varium
AACTTTTAAATAAATAAATTTTATCATAGAAAGTACTAATTTACAGAAATAAGTTCACACCCTCAATATTATCTTCATTAAGAATTGTTGTACCTCTTCTTTTAAAGCTCTTAATCTAAAAAATTTCCGACTATCTCTTCACAATTATTTATAAAATAGTTCCATTCTCCTATTTTAAAAATTTCTTCATGTTCTGCATCAAAAATATATATGTTTTTTTCTTTAGGATACCATAAAAAATGAAACCAATAGTTTTCTAAATCTTTTACTAAAGAAAGATATTTTTTTCTTTTCCAAGTCATTTCAACAGTATCTTCCAATTTCCAAAATTCAATATACTTACTATCAATATTCTCTGAAAATTCTATCTTTAAATCTCCCTTATTAAAGAACTCTACCATATCTTTTGGCAGTTTATATTTTTTTATTATACTTTTTCTAGCCTCTTCATTATGAAAAGCTACTGGCTCTAAACTTTTAATATAATCTATCATCTCTTGATTTTTATTTAAAACTGCTATTGAATATGGTCTTTCTCCAAATTTGTTTTTAATTGTTATATCAGCCCCTTTTTCTACAAGCCATTTTACTAACTCAAGAGAATATGTAGTAGCAGCTACTATTACAGGAGTTGAGTTATCACTAAAAACTTGGTCATATTCGTGATAGTTTATATCAGCTCCATAGTCTAAAAACATTTGAGCTAATTTTTGATTTCTGTCATAGACAGCTTTTCTTAAACAATTATTTCCATATTTTTTAACAGTTACTCCATATTTTTCAAAAATATCTATATTTTTAAAATTTTTTCCATAATAAATATCAGAGTAAATTCTTTTATATTGTTTTTTAGTAAGATTTTCTAATGCTCCGTGTTTTATAAATAATTCACACATCTCTGAAGATAAAAAACGAGCTGCACTTGAAACAGGAGTTCCCCAATCGTCTACATCAGCTTTTACATTTACACCCTTTTCAATTAACCATAAGATAACTTCTTTCTTAATACATTGTATAGCTATCTCTAAAGGAGTTTCTGTTATAAATTCACTTAAAGTAATTTTTTTATTTATATCCCAACCATTTTTATACTCTTTCTCTAAATTTTCAATATCACTATTTAAAATATATTCTACAACTTGAGGTACTTTTTCAAAGTTTCCAAGATAACCAATTTTATACATAAGACACCCCCCAGAAAAAATTTATTATACTATTCCATATACAATATTATTCTATATTTTCTTGTAAAATCCTTTGCAAAATATAAATATCTTAAATTTTACATTATGAAAAAAGAGAAGAAAAAAGTACAGGGTAAATTATTTTTATTTCAATATGTTTTGAAAATGTAATTTTAAAAATATTTTATGAACTAAAATAGAATAAAAGGTTTGACAACTAAGATTATTAATGCTAATATAAAACAAACAGTATAATATTACAAGTATAATTTTATAAAAAATTGGAGGGAAGACATGAAGAAAGTAACAAAATTATTACCATTTTTTTTATTAAGTTGTATAGCAGTAGCAAATGAGCTTGACGGATCAAACCATGCTACAGGAAACAGAAGTAATGAAACAGCAGTAGCTTCACTTGACAATCCTTTTTGGACAGGGAATCCAGAGACATTTGCAGATAAAAGAGAGAGAATGCACAGTACTATGATGTCATTTAATACCATAGAAGAGGCATTAAAAAATCCTAATTATTCAGACTATAAAAATTCTAAAAACTTTTTGAGTTTAAATGGGGAATGGAAATTTAATTTAGTTGATCATCCAGACAAAGATATAAAAGATTTTTATAAAGAAGATTTTGATGATTCTAAATGGAAAAAAATTCCAGTGCCTTCAAGTTGGCAACTTCACGGATATGATCAACCAAGATATAACGACACAGCATATCCATGGGAATATCAAAAAACAGCAATAAATCACCCAGACACTCCTAAAGATTACAATCCAATAGGATACTATAAAAGAGATATGGAACTACCTAAAGATTGGGATGGTAGAGAAGTATTTATCTCTTTCCAAGGGGTAGAATCAGCTTACTATCTATATGTAAATGGACAATATGCAGGATATAGTGAAGATAGCTTTGTAGGACATGATTTTAATATTACACCATATTTAAAAGCTGGAAAAAATGAGATCTCTGTAAAAGTACATAGATGGAGCGATGGAAGTTGGCTTGAATCTCAAGATATGATTAAATTAAGTGGAATTTTTAGAGATGTATTTGTGTATTCAACACCAAAAGTACATTTAAGAGATTATACTGTTGTAACAGATTTAGACAAAGATTATAAAGATTCAAAATTAAATATAGAGGTAGATGTTACAAAATATGAAGATGTAGCAGGAAACTACAAGGTAAATGCTATATTATATGATGAAAACAATGATATTATAGTTAATAAAAAACAAAGTATCAACATGACAGATATAAAAGATGGAGTTGTAACCTTCTCAGCAGATGTTAAAAATCCTAAAAAATGGTCTTCAGAAACTCCTAACCTATACACTTTAGTGATAGCTTTAGAAGATGAAAGTGGAAAAGTAATAGAAACTATTAGTAATAAGATAGGATTTAAGAAGATAGAGGTAAAAGATGGAAGAATCCTATTAAATGGAGAAAAATTCATGATGAAAGGGGTAAATAGACATGAATTTGACCCTGTAAATGCAAGAACTCTATCTGAAGAAACTATGATAAAAGATATTGAACTTATGAAACAACACAATATCAATACTGTAAGATCATCTCACTATCCTAATGACCCTAGATGGTATGATCTATGTAATGAATATGGATTGTTAGTATTAGATGAGGCAAATTTAGAAACACATGGAAGATTAGATGAAATTCCTCAAAGCAGACCAGAGTGGACAAAAGCTGTAATTGATAGACAAGCTGGAATGTTAGAGAGATCTAAAAATGAGGTTTCAATTTTTGCATGGTCACTAGGAAATGAATCTGACAAAGGGGATAACTTTGTAAAAGCTGCTGAATGGGTAAGAAAAAATGATCCAACTAGACTTATTCACTATGAGCCACAAAGAGAGGTTGGAGATATCTATACAAGAATGTATAGAACTATTGATGAGGCTAGAGCTTATGCAACAGATCCTAGAAATAAAGTTCCATATATTGAGTGTGAATATGCTCATGGAATGGGAAATAGTATAGGAAACTTACAAGATTATTGGGATCTATTTGAAAAATATGATATTTTCCATGGTGGATATATTTGGGACTGGGTAAACCAAGGAATCTTAACTAAAGATGAAAAAACTGGAAAGATGTTCTATGCTTATGGTGGAGATTGGGGAGATGAAGAGTTTACAGATCACAATTTCTGTGCTAATGGTTTAGTATCAACAGATAGAACTGTACAACCAGAGATAATGGAAGTTAAGAAAGTATATCAATATGTTAAATTTAAAGATGTAGATGTGAAAAATGGAGAGTTTAGCATAAAAAATAACTACATGTTTACTAACTTAGATGAATACGAAGCTGTATGGGAATTAAGAAGAGATGGAGATATTATAGATTCAGGAGTATTTGTAACTGAGTTAGCTCCAAACAAATCAAAAATTGTTAAACTTCCATTTGGAGATGTTGTAAGTAAAAATGGTGAAGAGTATTGGTTAAATGTTGCTTTCAGATTAAAAGAAGATACTAAATGGGCTAAGAAAGGGCATATAGTTGCTAAGGAACAATTTAGATTACCAGTTGAAAGCAAAGGAGAGGCTCTATCATTAAATGAGATGAAATCACTTTCTTATTCAGATAAAGATGATAGATTAGTAGTTACAGGAGATAACTTTGAAGTAACTATTAATAAAGAGAAAGGAAGCTTAGATTCATTTAAAGTTAAAGGAAAAGAACTTATAGAAAAACCTATGATTCCTAACTATTGGAGAGCACCAAATGACAATGATAAAGGAAATGGAGCAGAGGAAAGATTAGCTACTTGGAAATTTGCAGGAAAAGAGGCAAAGGTTGTATCTACAACTGTTACACCAATAGAGGACAAGGGTGTTAGAATTGATATAAAACTTGAGATACCAACTACAACTCCAGCTCAACTAGATCTACAATATGTAGTATTTGGTAATGGAGAGGTAAAAGTTACAAATACTCTATACACTTCAAAAGATTTACCAGAGATTCCAGAGTTTGGAATGATGATGGAGATGCCAGAAAAATATGATACAGTTACTTGGTATGGAAGAGGACCTGAAGAAAACTATGTAGATAGAAAAACTGGATACAATGTTGGTGTTTACAGTGCCAATGTAGATGATTTCTTCTTCCCATATATTGATCCATCTGAAACAGGAAATAGAGTTGACACTAGATGGGTAACTTTAACTGCTAAAAATGGTGTGGGACTTCTTGCAAGTGGTGTAGATAATACAATAGAATTTAATGCACTTCACTATACTCCAGAAGAATTATCATCAGGAAAAAGACACCCAGTAGAGTTAGTTCCAACTGAAAATGTTGTGCTTAGAATAAATGGAAAACAACAAGGAGTAGGTGGAGATGACAGCTGGGGAGCAGTTCCACATGATCAATATCAAATAAAATCTGGAAAAGCTCACACTTACTCATTTAAGCTAAAAGGAATAACTAAAGCTGATAATCCTATGGAAATAAGTAAGAGAAATATTGATAGCGATCTAATAAAAGATATCAAAGTTAATGGAGTATCTTTAAAAGATTTTGATAAAAATATAACAGATTATGAAGTTGAATTTTTAGCAGGAACAGAGAAACAAGCTCCAGTAGTTGAAGTTGAATATGGTAATAAAGAGGATGTAATAGTTAGCATAGAACAAGCTAATAGTGTAGAAAATGGAAAAGCAAAAGTTGTTGTAGCTCATAAAGATAAAGCTTTAAATGAAGTTTTAAGAAAAGAGTATACAATTAATTTTGGAACTCACAATGTAGTTTATGCATCTGATCTTCCATTTGAAAAGGCAACTTCGGGAATGTATAAAGTTGAAAGAGATATTACTGTTTCTGGAAGTGTTCCACATCTGAGATTAGAAGATGGTAGCAAAGTTCGTTTTGAAAAAGCTATCTGTGCAAATTCAGATTCTGAAGTTGTAATTAACTTAAAAGATAAAGGGTTCAAGAGATTCAAATCTTATGTTGGAATGGACAGAGAGGTAATAGGATATAGAACTAAAGCACAATTTAGAGTGCTATTAGATGGAAAAGAAGTATTTAACAGTGGTGAAATGGCAAGTTCTGCAAAAGCAAAAGAAGTTGATATCAATGTTGAGGGAGCTAAAAAACTTACTCTTATAATTGATCAATGTGATGGTAATAACAACTATGACCATGGAACTTGGGGAAATGCTAGATTTACTAAATAGTATATAAATAAAAACTCCAGTGTATTTGCTGGAGTTTTTTGATTCTGATTTTTAAATATTGACTTTTCTCTTTTATGAAGTATACTCCTATTAGAATAGAAAAGAAGAGGTGATATTATGAAAAAAAGAGTACTTATATTATTTTTTATACTTTTTTCAATAAGTTTTAGTGCTTGGGAAAGAATTGATTTAGTAGATGAATTTGGAGATAAAACTGGACAAATAACAATGGTAAATCAAGTAGATTTTTTTCAAGGAATTAGACTTATAAAGGATGAAGATATAGTTTGTTTAGATGTAATGATGGGACCTCAATGTAGTGTAGGAGAGATTTATCCAATAAAATTAAAAATTGATAAGGGAGAAGTTATAGAACTTATGGCTGTTGCAGTAACAGATAGATTATTAAGATTAATTACAGATGAAGATTTTATGGAAAAATTGAAAAAGGGTAATAACGTTTCTTTTGTAGTTTATAATACTAATGGGGGTTCTGTTAATTTAAAAATGAGTTTAATGGGATTTACAAATGCCTATAATAAGGTAGAAAATTCAAATTAATTTTAATTGAACAGCCTATATATTTAGGCTGTTCAATTTTTATTACTAGTTAGTAACTACTCACCTATTACCTATAAATATCATAAAAATTAAACTTTAAGCTAGCTAATTTTTTATAGAATTTGATCAGCTGAGTAAATACACTAGTTATTTTAGAATTTTATTTAAAAACTCCTCAGTAGAAATCTCACCAAAAGCAACTTTAAAAAGGGTCTCCATATCTTCTTCAGTAGAAAAATTTCCAGAAATTTCATTAGAGTGTATTGCATATTCCATTGCTTCTATACTTTTTTTATTTTTGACATCTTCATATTTAGCTTTAAAATTAGGATCACTATTTAATTTTTTTATAACAAAATCTTTAACTTCCATGATTTCCCCCCCTTAACTTATTGAGAACTAGAGTTTATACATAGATTATACCATATAATTACACTTTTTTAATGAAAAATAACCTTTAAATTTTAACTGAATAGATATAAAAAACACCCTTAATCTTAATACTCTAAGATTAAAGGTGTTGTAATATTTATTATTAGAAAGCTTTAGTAATAGATAATTTATAGAACATTCTATTTTTATCAGGATTATCTTTTCCTTTATAATCTTCAGTCTTAGCATTTTGCCAATAAATCTCTCCACCTAGAGTTAAAGTAGGATCAATTTTATATTTAACTGTGCTTCCTATTCTTGTTTCATGAGAATCTTTTTCTTTTCCATGATCTGAAGAAATTTCATCATTAGTTGTTACATATGATAGGTCATATCTGATGAAAGGATTTATACTTAATTTTGAATTAACATTCCAGTTATATCCTGTTCTTAATTGCCAACGAGTATAATTTTCTTTATACTCATTTCTTTTATATTCATTATATAGAGATGTCCAGATAGTATCTTTATTATCTAATTTATATTTTACCCCAATAACTTCTATCTCTTGATACCAATCATGCCAGTATGTAGCAGAATCTTTACTAGTTGCATCATAACTATGATCTTTTCTAGTTCCATGTTGAACTCTATTTATTTGTGGTCCAACAAATCCATTTACATAAAGTTGAACTTTATCATTAATATCATATGTCATATTAGGGTAAAATCTTAGATTTAACATTCTATCAGTTTGAGATTTAGGTTTTTCAGTTCTATTAACATCAGAAGCTTCAAATCTAAAACCAATTTTAGGAGAGAATGTAAAGTTATTATTTTTATATTTATAACCACTAGCGAAGAACTCTACTCTCTTTTTATTTGTTTTAAATCTAGCATCATGTCCTTCATTTCTATTTTTTCCATATTGATGGAAATACATATACTTTAATTCTAATTGTAAAGGAGAATCTTTTTTAGGATTAAGATTTACTTTTACATATGGATTAAATGTATCAGAATCATTGTACATCTCTTCATATTGTTCATTTTCAAATCCAAACTCTATTGAGTTTGCTGCTAAAGCTTGTGTTCCCATTGTTAGTGCTAAGAAAATTAGGCTAAGTTTTTTTAAATTCATTTTAATATCCTTTCATAAATTAATTATTATAGAGTAATATTTTTTTCAGTTTCTATATCGAAGATATGACATTTTTCCATATTGAAGTGGAAAAGTTCAGTTTGGTTAAAGTTAGCTTTTGTAGATTTTTCTACTGGTATTCTACAACTATATTGAGTATCCCCAAGAGTAAAGTAAATAAACTCTTCATTTCCCATTTGCTCAACAATGTTGATCTTTCCAGATACTAGATGAGAATCAGGATTAGTTAATCTATTACCAATATTTTCAGGTCTAATTCCAAACCAGATTTCTTGATTAACTTTAGATTTTACCTTTTCTGCTTTATCTTGAGGTAATTCAAGAAGATCTCCACTTGTAAGTTTTACAAAAATTCTATTATCTTTTTCAACTAAAGTTGCTTTTACTATATTCATTGCTGGTGATCCTATAAACCCTGCTACGAATTTATTAGCTGGTTTATGATATAGATTTAATGGAGTATCAACTTGCATAATTTTACCAAAGTTTAGAACACAAATTCTATCTCCCATTGTCATTGCTTCTACTTGGTCATGTGTTACATAGATCATAGTAGCATTTTGTCCTTCAGCTTTTAGTTGTTTGTGAAGTTGAGTTATTTTTACTCTCATTGAAACTCTAAGTTTAGCATCTAGGTTTGATAGTGGTTCATCAAATAGGAATACATCTGGTTTTCTTACAATTGCTCTACCAACTGCAACCCTTTGTCTTTGTCCTCCAGACATCTCTTTTGGTTTTCTACCTAATAGTTGTGTAATTTCAAGTTTTTCAGCTGCTTCTTTAACTCTTTTATCAATCTCATCTTTAGGAACTTTTGCCATCTTTAGTCCAAATGCCATATTATCGTAAACTGTCATATGTGGGTATAGTGCATAGTTTTGGAAAACCATTGCAATTCCTCTGTCTTTTGGAGGTAAGTCATTAACAAGCTTATCTCCTATATAAATTTCTCCACCAGTAATCTCTTCAAGTCCAGCTACCATTCTAAGAGTAGTAGACTTAGCACAACCAGATGGTCCAACAAAAACCATAAACTCTCCATCTTTTATATGAAGATCAATACCGTGTACTGCCTTAAATCCATTAGGATATTGTTTTTCTACTTTTTTTAATATTACTTCTGCCATGTTAAAGCTTCCTCCTTACGACTTACTACAATTTAAATTTTTATATATATTTTTTAACAAAAGCTATACATTCTTTTGCTGTGTTAACTGTTGAATTTTCTAAAAGTATTTCTATATCATCTTTGTATTTTTTTAATTCATTTATAAAGAATCTTAGATCAAATTCTCCCTGTCCAATAGGGACTACTTTCATTTGATTATCTTCAATTATGAAGTCTTTAAGATGTATTCTCTCTATCTTATCTCCAAATAGTTTAAATGCTTGAGTTATAATCTCTCTTTGATTTTGATAATTGTTAATTGTCAAGAAATTAACTGGATCAAAAATAACTTTTAATCTATCTGAATTTAAGATATCTAATGCTTTTTTCATCTTTTCAGGAGTAGAGATTATATGTTTTGCTACTCCCTCAATAGCTAAATTAGTTTGAATCTCTTCAGCATAATTTACTAAAGTTTCCATCGAGTTTAAAAATAGGTTAAATGCTTCTTCACTATCATTTAATTCTGTATATGTATAAGTTGTATTAAAACATCCAGTTTCAGTTCCAACTAAACTTGTCTTTAAATGTTTTGAAAATCTTAAATGATTTTTAAACTTATTTAGGCTTTCTTGTCTTTTTTTCTCATCTGTATCAGTTAGATTGATATAACACCCTAGAACTGAAAGTACAACATCGTGTACTTTCAATTCTTGAGATAGAAAATTAGCAAATTTTTCATCTAAATTATCTGGTGAGTAATTAAAATCAGTAAAAGATTTTGCAAGAGCAAGTTGTATACACTCTCCATCTAATTCTCTGATCAGTTGAAGAAGTTTTGGGAAATCTTCAATTGTATATTTCCCCATATCATGAGCTCTTATTCCAAATTTAATCATTTTGTTTCTCCATTATATTTTTTCCCATATATAACATTTTTGTCATAAACACTATCACCTTCAATATGCTCTCCATGAATATATCCACCATGGCTTATATATTGAGGAATATTTTTATCTTTTCCTTTTAAAATAGCATCAAGTGATACTAAAGAAAAAGCTTCTATTGAGTCAATTTTTGCATTTAATAAATCAGTTTCGGCAAGGAAATAACCATTTTTAAATTTCGTTGATATTAAATTATTACCAATAACTCTAGCTAATTCTATATAATTATCATTATTAGTTGCTTTATAAAGATCTATTAGTAAGAAAATTGAATAAGGAGATGAGTTTGTAGTTTTCATATTAAGAGATAGAGCTTTTCCATTCTCTGTACCTATGTCTCCTAAATCAAAATTTTTATTTAAAATAGTTCTTGCTATATTCCAAAGTTCTTTATCTTTTGTAATAGCATACCATCTGATAAGTGGTATTGCATACTCTTCGCTTTTTACAGTTTCACTTTTTAAAGTAGCTCCTTTTTTACCATAATAACCATCTCTAACTAAAGTATAATTACTTAAATCTGTACCATCATTCCAAACAGGTTTTAACTCTCCTGTTTCTTTATTTAGAGCTATTTTATAATAGTTTTTAAGGTTGGCAATAGCAGAAGTTAAGACATCTTTATCCTTAGTTTTATTATAGATATCACATAAAACTAGTGAATTATCAACAACAATAGTTCTAGGATTTCCTTTGAAAAGTGCATTAGCTTCTTTAGCTATCTCTCCAAATTCAGCTCCAAATTGTCTAAAGGCTCTATCTCCATATTTTGAGTTAGTATCTTTGTCACTTTTAGGTGGCCACTCTCTTCTTTTTGGAGCTGTAAATTGATATACAGGTGCTCCAGTTTTTGGGTTTCTAGCTAGTTGATATTGATTAAATACAGTTTTACCCCAATTTATCATATCTTTATTAGGAGCTAAAGAGTTTAAAACATATGCTGAATAGATTAAATCTGAACCTGCATTGATAAAAGTAAGACCTTTAGTTTCAGGTAAAATAGGTAATTTAGCAGGATCAACAATATTCTTAGGCTGATGTTCTTCAAAAATATTCAGATTAAATTTTTTATTGTAATCTCCATGTCTTCCCATATCAAGAGTTTCCCAATCTTCAACATGTGCATTCCAGAAAGCTACTACATAATTGCTAGTAGCTTCAGGATTTACACTGTAAAGGAACTCATAATAAGGAAATAGATTTTTTAATTCATGAACTTGATTCTTATTTTGAGGACCAACAACATCTAAGGTATCTAGATTTAAAAATCTATGTCCTCCCCAATAAAATAGGTTATTTTCACTTACAAAATTATTTATAAAATATTTAGTAGTATCAATAGCGGTATTTTTATACTTCATATCTCCTGTAACTTCAGTAAGAGAAACTAAAGTTCTAAGGAAATTTTGTTGGTTAGCAAAATTTGAAATTTTAACTTTTTCTCCATTTGGAAATATCCATTCTACTGGCTCTTTTGTTTTAATATTTATTCCATCAGCTAAAAGAGGGGTAGGATTAACCTTGCTTTTTCCATCTTTCATAACATTAGAGTAAAACTCTTTAACAGTATCTAATCTCTTTTCATCTTCTTTATTATATTCAGGAATACTAAAACTTAAATTATATAGTGAAAGAAATATAAGTAATTTTGGTAAAATTTTTGATTTAAATTTCATATAAATCCCCTTATCTTTTTAGTTTATTTATTCATCTCTAAGAAGTTATTTGTAGTTGCTAGAACTTGTTTAGCAAACTCTTCTGATGTAATTTGTTTATATCCTAAATTATCTACAATATCTTTTAATTCAGTATGTAATTGTTTATGTTCAAATAAAGGATGGATTCCATTACCAGCAAAAGATATTACTTTATTATTAGCTTCTAATATAAATGGATCTAATAGATTTGCTTTTTCAAGAGTAGCAACAGCTTTTTTATTAGCTGGAATTCCTCTAGATACATCAAGAGCTTTTACAGCATCATCATTAGAAACAATAAAGTTAAGAAGTTCAGCAGTTTCTTTAGGATATTTAGTATCTTTATTGATAGCAAATGCCATAGAGATTTTTGTAAATCCTGAATTATATGGTCCTAAGTCAGTTGGATAATCTCCAACTACTAATTGTTCACCCTCTTGAAGAGAATCTCTCCATTTTAGAGAAGCACTGTCCCACTCATAAGTTCCACCAAATTTTCCAATAATCCAACTAGGGTGTTGGTCTAATTGTACGTTACCAGCAGCAGCTCTATCTTCTAAAGATGGAATAGTTTTAGTATTAACTAGATCTAAGTAAAAATCAGCAGCATTTTTTAATTGCTCTTCAGTATAAGCAACCTTATTATCAACAATAAATGGTTTACCTGTTTCTTGTTCTAATTTATAAAGCATAAGAAGAAGTGCCCCATAATAATCTGCTTCAAATGGGAAATAATCAGCACCTAATCTTTCTTTCATAATAACACTAGCTTCTTTAATTTCTTTAAAACTAGTAGGCACTTCTAATCCAGCTTTATCAAATGATGTTTTATTATAAAGGAAAACTCTACCAGCTACTCCATAAGGAAGAGCATTTAATTTTCCATTTACACTACATTGTTCCAATAATTTTTGTTCATATTGAGTTAAATCTAAAGTTGAAGAAAGTTGATTTAAATCATAAAATCCATTTCCATCTTTTGAGAAAATATTTATCCAGTTCCAGTTTACTTGCATTAGGTCGGCAGCCATTCCTCCAGCCATTTGAGTAGTGATCTTTTCTTGCCAACCTTGCCATCCACCATATTCTGCTTTTACTGTGATATTAGGATGTGCTTGTTCAAATAATTTTATAGCTTCAATAGTTTTCTTGTGTCTATCTTCTCCACCCCACCAAGATACTCTCAACACAATGTTATCATTTTCTTTAGTTGCAACAGCTTTCTCATCTTTTCCACAAGCTCCAAATAGAGCCATAGTAGTTAATCCTAAAAAAACAATTTTTTTTAGATTCATAGTTATCTCCCCTTTAATTTATTAGTTATTTTCTGCTAAAAACTCATTTGTAATATTTATAATATCTCTTGCAGTTTCTTCAACAGTTTTTTGCTCATATCCTAAGTTTTCTACAATAGTTCTTAACTCAGTATTAAGTCTTTTGTGTTCAAATAAAGGGTGTATTCCTTTTCCAGCAAATTCTTTTACTACTGTATTAGCTTCAAATCCTAAACCAGTAAGTTGATTATTTTCTTTTAGTACAGCAACTGCTGTTTCATTAGAAGGAACTCCTCTTGAAGTACCAAGTATTTTAATAGCTTCAGGATCACTAGTTAAGAAGTGAATAAGAGTAGCAGCTTCTTCTGGATGTTTAGTATTCTTTTTAATAGCATAAGCCATAGAAACTTTATTAAATCCTGATTTGTTAGTTCCAAAATCTTGAGGATAAGGTGCAACTACTAGTTCTTGTCCTGCTTCTAAAGCATCTTGCCATTTTTGAGCTGAACTATCCCATTCGTAAGTTCCAGCATATCTACCTTGAATCCAACCTGGATGTTGATCTAATGGAATAAATCCAGCAGCAGCTCTAACTTTTAGAGAAGGCATAACTTTTTCTTTTACTAAGTTATCATAGAATCTAACTGCTTCTATCACTTCAGCTTCAGTATAAGCAACTTTATTATCAACAATAAATGGTTTTCCAGTTTCTTGTTCTAATTTATATAACATTAATAGGATAGCTCCATAAGCATCAGTATCAAATGCGTAGTAATCATCTCCTAATTTTTCTCTAATAACTTTAGCTGATTTTATCATCTCATCGAAAGAAGTAGGAACAGGTAAGCCAGCTTTTTCATAAGTAGTTTTATTTATATAGAATACTTTTCCAGTAACCCCAACAGGAAGAGCATTTAATTTTCCATTTACGATACATTGATCTAAAAGTTCTTGAGAGTAATTTTTATCAAGTTCTAGAATATCTTTAACTTTATTTAGATCATAGAATCCATCTCCATCTCTAGAGAAAAGATCAATCCAGTTCCAGTTGATTTGCATAACATCTGGAGAAGTATTTCCAACTATTTGAGTAGTAACTTTTTCTTGCCAACCTTGCCATCCACCATATTCAGGTTTAACTTTTATTTCAGGATATTTTTCCTCAAATAGTTTAATAGCTTCAAGTGTTTGTTTATGTCTAGCATCTCCACCCCACCAAGACATTTTAAGATTAACAGTTTTTCCTTCAGCTATTGTAGGATAAGCCATACTTAAGCATAAAGAACTCATAAGTAAGATTTTTTTTAAATTCATATTTTCCCTCCGTCAATATTATTTTTAATTAAGTCATATCCTAGGATACAAGTTTACTATTTGATAAAATAATATAATATTTTTAAAAAAATGTCAAACGAAATGTTTCATTTTTTTTCAAAAAAAACTTTTTATAACATTTTTAGTAGCTTTATTACTGTTAAAAATGTCTTGAAAAAAATTTTTTCATATGCTAGTATCCTAGGGTGTAAAAAGATTTATTACTAGGGAGGAAAAATGAAAAGAATATTTCTAAAAAAATTTAATGCAGAAGTCTATCTTACAATTATAAAATTAGCAATTCCACTTATTATAGCTAATTTTTTACAAAATCTTTATAATTTAGCTGACACCTACTATATGGGAAAACTAGGAGGTTTGGAGTTAGCTACCTCATCTTTTACAAGTCCAATAACACAGATGATAATTGGAGCAGGAAGTGGATTTTCATTGGGAGGAGGAGTTATACTAAATCAAACCTATGGAAGTAAAAACTTTAAAAAGTTGGTAGAAGTAAATACACAATTAATAATTATAAACTTAATAATAGCAACTGTTATCCTATTTTTTTCTTTTCTGTTTTGTGAAAACATATTAAAATTTTCAGGAGCTTCAGGAGAATTATTGGAAAAAAGTGCACTTTATATAAAATTTATATTTTTAACAATTCCAATGACTTTTATAGTTACTGCTTATATAACAATTAAAAATTCAAAGGGAAAAACAACAGCTCCATTATATCTTGTTACAGCTTCAGTGATTTTAAATATTATTTTGAACTCTTTTTTTATCTATAAACTTAAATGGGGACTTGCTGGAATAGGGATAGCAACAGTAATTGCCAATCTAATTCTATGTCTTTACTGTCTTTTAGATTTAGGAGTAAAAAGAGAAATTAGTAGAAAATATATAAGCTTCAATAAAGATATTTT
Source organism: Fusobacterium varium (assembly GCA_021531615.1). Classification (NCBI taxonomy): domain Bacteria; kingdom Fusobacteriati; phylum Fusobacteriota; class Fusobacteriia; order Fusobacteriales; family Fusobacteriaceae; genus Fusobacterium; species Fusobacterium varium. The sequence continues at coordinate 14,770 of JADYUE010000040.1, forward strand.
TAAAAGGATATTGAAATTAGGATTTCCAAGTTCTCTTACAACAGTAACTAACTCCCTTAGCTTTATTTTAATTAACATTTTTGTAATTCAATATGGAACAGATGTTCTTGCTGCTTATGGAATAGGAAATAGAATCAATAATATAATCTATGTACTAGTTAATGGAATTGGAAGTGCAGTAACAATAATGGTTGGACATAATATAGGTGCTGGAAAGGTAAAAGAGGCTAAAGAATTATTAAAAGTTGGAATAAATACAGGTTTAGTTATAGGGATAATATCAGTTATCTATTTATATTTAAATTTAGATTCAGCAGTTGGCATTTTAACAACAGATGCAAATATAAAGTATCATTCAATAAATTACTTAAAAATTATGTTAATTAGTGTTATTCCGTGGGTCATTTTTCAAGTTTTAGCTGGAATTTTCCAAGGAACTGGACATACAACTTTCAATATGTATTGTCATATAGGGAGAATTTGGATATTTAGAGTACCATTTATCTATTTATTGGAAAGAGTATTTAAATTAAATGAGTACTCTATTTGGTATTCGATGCTTTTAAGTAATCTTTTTGCACTATTATTTTCAGCCTTTTTGTATAGATTTATAGATTGGAAAAGGAGAGAGGGATAAATCCTTCTCTCCTTGCTTTTTTAGATCTTAAAATAATCTGGATGTTTTTTTATTAGATAATCAATTTTATTTTTAAAATTTGATAGATGAAGATCAACCATTGCTTCTACCTTTTCAAGCTCTTTATTTTTTATAATGTCAATTATCTCTCTATGTTGCTCTAAAGTTGGTACTAAGTTTGTTTTTTCTACTGCATCTAAAAATCTAACTCTATCATAGTGAGTACTCAATGATTGTATAGAGTTCCAAACCTTCTCTTTTTGAACTTCTTTGTAAATTATTCTATGAAACTCATTATCTAAGAAAAATAGTTCTGAGTGATCCTCTTCTACTTGAGAAATTATGTTTTGAAATTTTAAATTTTTTTCAAGCTCCTTTATTCCTTCTTCAGAGAAATTTTTAACAGCTAATTTCAAAACCTCTTTTTCTAATATTTTTCTCATAAAATATGCTTCTTCAACAATTTTTAAATCAATTAAAGATACAAACGATCCTTTTTGTGGGTAAACATTCATAAGCAATTCTTCTGAGAGTCTAACTATTGATTCTCTTATTGGAGTTCTACTAACATCTAGTGCTTCACGAATATCAGCTTCACTAATTATTGTTCCAGGTTTTATATTTAAAGTCATGATATTCATTTTTAAAATTCTATAGATATAGTGTTTTGTATTCTCACCAAACTGTCTATTTATTTTTATTAATTCCATTTTATCACCTCAATGAAATTATTATAGCAGAAATTTTGAAATAAGTAAAATTTAAAATAATACACAATAATTCCTAAAAAAAAACATTTAACTCTAAAATAAGATAAAAAAACTCTTGACAATTAAAAAAAAATCAACTAGGATACTAGTATGATAAATAAAAATTTTAGGAGGGATTTATGAAAAAGTTAAATTTAGAATGTGAAAAATATATTGATGAGTATTTAAAAGACTATAGTCCTTACAAAGGAAAATGGTGTTACGAAGATGGGTGCTTACTACAAGGATCGATGTTACTATATAAAGCAACTGAAGATGAAAAATATTTGAAATTTATTTTAAATTACTTAGATGAGTTCATTAAAGATGATGGAAGTATAAAGGGTTACACTAAAGAAGAATATAATATTGATAATATAAATGCTGGTAAAATATTGTTTGATATCTATCAACTAACAAAAGATGAGAAATATAGAGTAGCAATAGAAATATTACATGAACAAATCTTAACTCATCCAAGAGTAGAACAAGGAAATTTCTGGCATAAAAAGAGATATGAAAATCAAGTATGGCTTGATGGAATGTACATGGTAGAACCTTTTTACACAAGATATGAAACAGAATTTAACAATAAAAAGAACTATGGAGATATCTATAAACATTTTACAAATGTGAGAGAAAATATGTTCAATGAAGAGAAAGGGCTTCATTATCATGGTTGGGATACAGCTAAAAAACTAGCTTGGGCTGATAAAGAAACAGGACTTTCAAAAAATTTCTGGTTAAGAGCAATAGGATGGCATTTAATGGCTATGGTAGATACTCTTGAGTTTATGTCTGAAGAGATTTTCAATGAGTATAGAGGATTACAAATTCTACTTAAAGAGGCTATACATGGAATTGCTAAGTATCAAGATAAAAATAGTTCTATGTGGTATCAAGTTGTAGATAGAGTTGGAGATAAAGGAAACTACTTAGAAACTTCAGGAACTTTAATGGTTGCTTATACAATGATGAAAGGAGCTAGATTAGGATTCTTAAATGAAAAATATAGAGAACTTGGTTATAAAGCATTTAAAGGTGTTTGCAACGAGTACTTAAAAGAAGATGAAAATGGAGAGTTATCTTTAGGAGGAATCTGTTTAGTAGCTGGACTTGGAGGATTTGAAGGTCAAGTTAGAGATGGAAGTTATGAGTATTATTTATCAGAACCAGTTGTGAAAGATGATGTAAAAGGTTCTGGAATTTTCTTAATGGCATATAGTGAAGTTGTATTATTAGAAAAAGAATTGGGGGAGTCTTGTTATGAAAAATAGAAAATTAACTGGATATTTATTTATAGCACCATGGATAATAGGATTTTTAGTGTTTACAGCTTATCCTTTTATCTCATCATTATGGTTAAGTTTTACAAATTATAACTTATTAAGTGCACCAAAATTTATAGGGCTAGATAACTATGTAAAGTTATTTAAAGATCCACTATTTATTAAAACATTGATGAATACTTTAAAATATGTATTTATAACTGTACCAATAAAATTAGCATTTGCTTTATTTATAGCTAATATTCTTAACTATAAGTTAAAAGGAATTAACTTCTTTAGAACAGCTTACTATATTCCTTCAATCTTAGGAGGAAGTGTGGCAATAGCAGTACTATGGAGATTCTTATTCTCAGATCAAGGACTAATCAATATAATAATTGGATATTTAGGAATAGAGCCAATATCTTGGCTAGGAGATCCAAAATATGCACTATTTACAGTTAGTTTATTAAGAGCATGGCAATTTGGATCAGCAATGGTTATTTTCTTAGCAGCATTGAAAAATATACCTGAAGATCTTTATGAATCAGCAAGAATAGAGGGAGCATCAAAAACAATGCAATTTATTCATATTACAATTCCAATGATCTCTCCAGTAATATTCTTTAACTTTATTATGCAATTAATTCAAGCATTCCAAGAATTTAATGGACCATATATCATTACAGGTGGAGGACCTTTAAACTCTACTAAACTATTACCATTACTTATATATGATAATGCTTTCAACTATTACCAAATGGGTTATGCTTCAGCAATATCATGGGTATTATTTGTAATTATAATGGTATTTACTGTATTTTCATTTAGAAGTCAAAAATATTGGGTACACTATTCAGATAATGGGGAGGAATAAAAGATGGCAAAAGTTGATTTAGCTAATGAAGCAGCTATGCAAGAATTAAAAAGAAAAAATTTAGAAAGAAATAGAAAGAGAAAGATTGTTAATAATATAACATCAGGAATTAGATACACTATATTAATAATAGTAGGAATTGTGATGTTATATCCTCTAATTTGGTTACTAGGAGCATCATTTAAAACAAATGCAGATATCTTTACAAGTATAGGATTTATTCCAAAGGATTTTAAATTTGATTTCACTGGGTATATCAATGGTTGGAAAACTTCTACTGAGTATACTTTTGCAACTTATTTTATGAATACTTTTAAAATTGTAGTTCCTAAAGTAATTTTAACTATAATTTCAGCAGTTTTAACAGCTTATGGATTCTCAAGATTTAAGTTTCCAGGAAAGAAAATACTTTTTAGTATTTTAATCTCAACACTTTTATTACCAAATGTTGTTCTTAGAATACCTCAATTCTTAATGTATAAAAACTTTGGTTGGTTAGATTCATATCTACCTCTATTTGTTCCAGCTGCCTTTGCAACTGATACATTCTTTGTATTTATGTTAATACAATTTATTAGAGGACTACCTAAAGAGATTGAAGAAGCAGCATGTGTAGATGGTTGTAATCCACTTCAAACACTTATATATATAATGGTACCTATGTTAAAACCTGCTATTATTTCAATAGCATTATTCCAATTCATGTGGTCAATGAATGACTTTATGGGTCCATTAATCTATCTATCAAGTGTTGAAAAATATCCTGTTGCTCTTGCATTAAAAATGTCAATGGACGTTAGTAGTAATGTAAACTGGAACCAAATATTAGCAATGTCTATTATAGGATTAACACCTTCATTAGTAATCTTCTTTGCAGCACAAAAACATTTCGTAGATGGAATCTCTGCTGGAGGAGTAAAAGGATAGAAAGAAATAAAGGAGAAAAGGAATGGAAATTAAAGTATTGTTAGTTACTTCAAGAAGTATTAGTTTTCAACTTGAAACAGGTGACAACTTCTTTTTAAAAGAGAAGTTAACACTTAAATATAATGAAAAAGAGCAAAGATTAACTAAAGTTGTAAATAGTATATATGATTTAGAACCAAATACAGAGTATATTTTAGAGATTTTCAAAGAGAATGCAAAAGTAACTGATATAAAAGTAATAACTGATATAGAGAGCTTTACTTTAAATGTAAAGAGATTTGGTGCTAAGGGAGATGGAATACACAATGATACTTTAGCTATCCAAAGTGCAATAATGGCTTGTCCAAAAGATGGAAGAGTGTATATTCCAAGAGGGAAATATCTAATTACTTCTATATTCTTAAAAGATAATTTGACTTTAGAATTAGGAGATGGAGTTGAATTATTAGGTGATACTGTTAGAGAAAACTTTGGTATTCTTCCTGGATTAATAGATAATGATAACAATGATGAATACTACTTAGGAAGCTGGGAAGGAAACCCTTTAGATAGTTTTACTTCATTAATAACAGGTATTAATGTAAAAAATGTTAAAGTTATAGGGCGTGGAACATTAAATGGAAATGGTTCAAAGGAAAATTGGTGGAATGAACCTAAAATCAAAAAAATAGCTTGGAGACCAAGAAGTATATTTTTAAATAATTGTGAAAATGTTGTTATAGAGGGAATTGAGATTAAAAACTCTCCCTCTTGGACAATACACCCATTTTTAACAAATAATTTAAGATTTATAAATTTAAAAATAGAAAATCCAGCAGACTCACCAAATACTGATGGAATAGACCCTGAATCTTGTGAAAATGTAGAATATATAGGAATAGATTTTTCAGTAGGAGATGACTGTATAGCTATTAAATCAGGAAAACTTTATTTAGGAAGAGTTTTAAATAAACCATCTAAAAACTTCTATATTAGACACTGTTCTATGAAATATGGACATGGTGGAGTTGTAATAGGAAGTGAGATGTCTGGTGGAGTAGAAAATGTTCATATAGAAAAGTGTGATTTTTATAAGACAGATAAGGGAATTAGAATAAAAACTAGACGTGGAAGAGGAGAAAATGGAGTTATAGATGGAATTTATGTTGAAAATATTAACATGAATGAAGTTAAAGTGCCATTTGTTATTAACTGCTTCTACTTCTGTGATCCAGATGGAAAAACAGAATATGTTTATACAAAGGAGAAACTTCCAGTAGATGAGAGAACACCAAGCATTAAAAATATAGAGTTTAAAAATATAAAAGCTGAAAATACTAAGGTATGTGCAGGATATTTATATGGACTTCCTGAAAAACCTATTGAAAATGTAAAATTTAAAGATGTTGAGATAGATTTTACAAAAGAGGATGTAACTCCAGAAGTTCCAGCTATGATGTCTTTTATTGAAGAAGAGGCTAAAACTGGATTATTTATAGAAAATGTAGAGGGAATAAGCTTAGAAAATTTAGAGATAAAAAATAATGTAGGAGAAAAAATTAGAGGAGAGATAAAATGAGATTAGATGTAAGATATGCAAATCATCCAGAAGATTCAAAACACTATACAACAGAAGAATTAAGAAAACATTATTTAATAGAAAAAGTATTTATAGAAGATGAAGTAAACCTAGTTTATTCACATG
>JADYUE010000041.1 GCA_021531615.1 Fusobacterium varium
TAAACTTTTAAATAAATAAATTTTATCATAGAAAGTACTAATTTACAGAAATAAGTTCACACCCTCTTTTTTAACAAAAAAAGACTCAAATTTATTTTTAATCTGAGTCTTAATTTTGGTTGTAACTATTCTAAATTAGATAATTATTTCTCCTTGTTAAATAACTTATTTAAATTAGGAGAAGCTCTAAATTTAATGGTTTTTTCTGGAGGTAATTTAATAATTCCATTATCTCTAGGATTTCCAATATTTTTTTCTTTCTTTTCAATTAATTCAAAAGTTCCTTTTCCAAAAAAAGAAACTTTTCCTTGTGCCATTAAAACATTTTTTAATGTAATAAAGAGAATATTAATATCTTCTTGAGCCTCTTTAAATTCAAGTAACCCACCACTTTTTTCCATGTATCTTAAGATAAAATCTTTCTTATTCATTATTTTTCACCCCATTTAAACATTTCTTTAAAGAATCTCCAACTTTAAATTTTACAATACATGTACCATTTGTATAACCTATTTGTTGTGAATAAGGTGATGAGTATCTTCGTGGTTTATTTCTTTTTACAAGAAATTTTCCAACATATCTAAAGTTTACTTGATCATCCTCTTGTAAAGTTTCAGCTAAAGTTTCCCAAAATAAATTGATTTTTTTCTTGGCTTCATAAATACTTCTTGACTTTCTATTTATTTTATATAAAAGTATGAAGTCAGTTTCTTTCAATTTTTCTCCCCCCTATTTCAAATTTTTAGATTGAAGCTTCATTTGGTATATTTATTACTTTATAAGTAAGAGAAAGTCAATAGTTGAAAGAAAAATACCTTTAAACTTAAATTTCTTTGGGAAGTTCAGGAATATTTACTCTATTTACAAGAAGTTGATCAACTTTAAAATTGTCAACATCTACAACTTCAAAAGTATAATTTTCAAACTCAACTTTAGCAGCTTTTTTAGGGATACTTTTTAACATGTACATCATAAATCCAGCAATAGTTTCATAAGTATCCTCTTCAGGAAATTTTTCTATTTCTAAAACTTTTTTAACATCTTCAATAGGAGTGACACCATCAATTAACCATGATCCTTCTCCTCTACAAATAATTTGTTGCTCATCTTGATCTTGATATACGATATCTCCCATTAAAGTATTTACAACGTCATTAAGAGTAACCAATCCTACTACATGTCCATATTCATTTAAAATAATAGCAAAATCATCTCTAGCTTCATTAAATCTATCTAAAGCTTCTGAAAGAGTAAGTGTATTAGGAATAATCAACAGAGAGGTATTTGTGATCTCTTGAATATCGTGTAAACCACTAATTTCACCTTTTAAAATTCTAGGCAAAATATCTTTAGAATCAACATATCCAATTAAAGAATCAATTTCGTTTTGACAAACTAAGAATTTAGAATGAGGATAGTTTGCTATCTTATCTTTTATACTTTCCTCTCCCTCTTCAACAGTAAGATATATAATTTCATCTCTTGTAGTCATAATTGAAGAAACCCATCTAGTATCTAATTCAAAAATATTTTCAATTAAAGAGTGTTCCTTTTTTTGAACGACTCCTGCTTCAGCTCCAGCATCAACAACAGCAAAAATATCATCATATGTTATAATATCATTTCTAGTTTGAGGCACTTTAAAAATTTTAAATATAAATGAGGCAATTCCATTGAAAATAAGAATTAGTGGTTTGAAGATACAGATTAAAAATAGCATAGGTTTTATAATGTTTACAGCAATTTTTTCAGGTGAAACCATTGATAATCTTTTTGGAATAAGATCAGCAAACTCAATGAATAATCCAGTAATAATAAAGAAAGAAACAAAACTTCCAATCATTTCTGCTTTTGCTGAAAGGAAAGGCAACCAAGTAATAACAAAATTTTTAACCCAAGGAGTTGCTATATTATCTCCAAGTATACCACCCATTATTGCAATAGCATTTATTCCAATTTGAACTACTGTGAAAAAGTTTCCAGACATCTGTTGAATCTCTAAAACTTTAGCAGCATTTTCATTTCCCTCTTCAATCATCACTTGAAGTTTCATTTTTCTAGCAGAAGCTAAAGAAATTTCACTCATAGATAAGAAAACACTCATTAATACAAGAATAAAAATAAAGACAATCCTAAAAAAAATATTCATAATATCGCTCCTAATCATAGTATTTATATATTATATTTTTTGCACACTTAAAATTAATACAATAAAATTATATCATATTTTTATAATTAGTGTCATGTGAAATTTTTCAGAAAGAAGCTTTATTAAAATTATGAATTAATAATTCAAAAAAATAAATTGACTATTAATTTTTATATAATAAATAAAAATTAAAAATAGATAGTATTAAAAAAATATATCTAAATAATTTATAAAATGTTAGATAGATAAACATTTTTATAAGAAATATGATTGAATAAATCAAGAATTTGAAGTATAATGAGTATATAAAATAGTAGTACTAAAAAGAACTACTCATTAAAAGGAGCAAGATATGCAAGATGTAATAGATAAACTAATGGGGTTTGGTTTTACTAAAACAGAAGCGACAGTTTATGTGACTCTTTTAAAACTTGGAAAGATGAATGGATATAAATTAGCTAAAGAACTTAATATTTCTCGTTCTAATGTTTATCAAACACTGGAGTCGTTATATAAAAAGGGATATGTATTTATGACTCCTGGAGATAGTAAAGAGTATGAAGCAAAAGATCCTGAGATATTATTTAGAGAGTTAGAAGTAGGATTTTATGAAAATTTAGAGATAGCTAAAAAACAATTAAAAAATGTAAAAAAAGCTCCTAAAGAAAATTATTATTTGAGAATAGAGGGTTATGATAATATTTTAAAAACTCTGCAAGGGATAATAAAAAATGCAGAGAAAGAAATTTATATGAATATAGATTTCCCATTGGAAATAATAGAAAGTCAGTTGAGAGAAGCTGCAAGTAAAGGAGTAAGAATAATTATCTTTTCTTTTAATAAATTGAAAGAGATAAATGTTAAAGGGATAGAATACTATCACAAAACAGACGCTTGTGAAGATTATAAACATTCAAAAAGAATAATGATTGTAGTAGATTTGAAAAAAAGTTTTGTTGTTACTAACTCTAGAGAAAAGATAACAGGAACTTTAACTGATAATCCAGAATATATTCAAATAATTTCTGAGCATATACATAGTGATATATATATGGCAAGGTTAGCAGAATTATATGAAAAATCATTTGAGGAAAATATATCAATAAATAGTTTACATGAAAAGAAAAATTTTATATATTAAGAGCAGGTGAAAAGATGTTTGAAAGAAGTAGTGGTATTTTAATGCATATAAGTTCCCTACCAAGTGAATATGGAATTGGGGATTTTGGAAAAAAGGCTTATGAATTTGTTGATTTTTTAAAGAAAAGTGAACAAAAATTATGGCAAGTTCTTCCAATGGGACCTACTGGATATGGAGATTCTCCATACCAATCTTTTTCAACATATGCAGGAAACCCATATTTTATAGATATAGAAGATCTTTATCAATTAGGATATTTAGATGAAGATGATTTAAATTATATGAAAGAGATAAATTATAGCGATAATCTTGACTATGAGCAATTATATGAAAGAAAAACAATAGTTCTAAAAAAAGCTTTTGAAGAATTTAAAAAAGAAACTAGAGAAAATATAGTTGATGATTTTAAAAAATTTAAAGCTGAGAATAGTTGGTGGCTAGATAATTATTCGCTATATATGTCTTTAAAATTTAAATTTGATGGTAAATCTTGGCAAGATTGGTCAAAGGATTATAAATATAGAAATGTAAAGAAAATGTTAATAGATGAAGAAATAAAGAAAAATATGGATTATTTTTCATTTGTGCAGTATACTTTCTATAAGCAATGGTTTAAGTTAAAAGAGTATGCTAATTCAAATGGTATAAAAATAATTGGAGATATTCCAATTTTTGTTGCCACAGATAGTGCAGATACTTGGTCAAATTCAGAAATATTTCAATTTGATAAGTATAAAAGACCTAAAAGAGTTGCTGGATGTCCACCAGATTATTTCAGTAAAGATGGACAATTATGGGGAAATGTTCTCTATGATTGGAAAAAATTAAAAGAAAGTGGTTATAAGTGGTGGGTAAAAAGAATAGAGTATAGTTTTAAAATATATGATGTAGTAAGAATAGATCACTTTAGAGGTTTTGAAGCTTATTGGAGTATTTCAGCTAAGGATAAAACAGCTGTAAAAGGACATTGGGAAAAAGGTCCAGGTATTGAATTCTTTAGAGTACTAGAAAGAAGAATAGGTAAAAAACCGATAATAGCTGAGGATTTAGGACTTCTTACAGATGGGGTAAGAAAACTTTTAAAAAGAAGTGAATTCCCAGGAATGAAAATTTTAGAATTTGCTTTTGATTCTGATGACAGTGATTATTTACCACATAAATATGAAAAAAATTCAGTAGCTTATACAGGGACTCATGATAATAACACAGTTGAAGGATGGTATAAAGGAATATCACCAGAAACAAAATTCTATTGCGATGAGTATTTAAAAAAATATTTAGTAGAGAAAAATTGCAATTATTGGGATCCTATAAATTGGAGATTTATAAATGCAATATGGGCTTCAGAGGCTAACATAGCAATTGTACAGATGCAAGATCTACTAGGAATAGGAGAAGAGGGAAGAATGAATGCGCCTTCAACTCTTGGTAAAAACTGGAAATGGAGAATGCAATCTCATGAACTAACAGAGGAGATTGCAGAAAATTTAAAGAACGTTACTAGAAAGTTTTACAGATAGAAACACTAATATTAAAGGGAGAGAAAATGAGAGTAGGAAAAGAAGAATTAAGAAAACAAATTGAAAAGTATGTTAAAGTAAGCTTTGGAAAAGAGATTTCTGAAGCTACTGAATTTGAAGTGTACAGAGCTTTAGGGCAAGCTATAATGGAAGATATAGCTGAAGATTGGTATGAGACTAATAAACTTTATTCTCAAAAGAAACAAGCTTATTATTTCTCAGCAGAGTTTTTAATGGGAAGAGCTTTAGGAAATAACCTTATTAACCTTGGAGTTTTAGATGAAGTTAAAGAAGTTTTAACAGAATTAGGAATAGATTATAATAAAGTAGAAGATGCAGAAGAAGATTCAGCTTTAGGTAATGGTGGACTTGGAAGACTAGCAGCATGTTTCCTTGATTCACTAGCTACTTTAAATTTACCAGGACATGGATATGGAATAAGATATAGAAATGGTATTTTTAACCAATCATTTAAAGACGGATATCAAGTTGAAAAACCAGAAACTTGGTTAAAATATGGAGATGTATGGTCAGTTATGAGACCTGCTGATGAAGTAATTGTAAGTTTTGGTGATGGAAGTGTAAGAGCTGTTCCTTATGATATGCCTATTATTGGATATGGAACAAGAAACATAAATACTTTAAGACTTTGGGAAGCTAAATCTTTAGTAGATCTTGATTTAGGAAAATTCAACCAACAAGATTATCTACATGCAACTCAAGATAAAACAAGAGCAGAAGATATTTCAAGAGTACTTTACCCAAATGATTCAACAGATGAAGGTAAAAAATTAAGATTAAAACAACAATATTTCTTTGTATCAGCATCATTACAAGATATTTTAAGAAAATATAAAAGACTTCATGGAAGTAACTTTGATGAGTTCCCAGAATATGTAGCTATTCAATTAAATGATACTCACCCAGTTATAGCTATACCTGAATTAATGAGATTATTCGTAGATTTAGAAGGGCTTTCATGGGAAAAAGCATGGAGTATAGTTGAAAAAACTTTCTCATATACAAACCATACTATTCTAGCTGAAGCACTTGAAAAATGGTGGGTAGGATTATATGAACAAGTTGTACCAAGAGTATATCAAATAACTCAAGGAATTAACAATCAATTAAGAGGATTCTTAGCTGAAAGATTCCCAAATGATCCTGCAAGACAAGATAGAATGTCAATAATTCAAGGAAATATGATTCATATGGCATGGCTTGCTATCTACGGAACACATGCTACAAATGGAGTTGCAGCACTACATACTGAAATTCTTAAACATAAAGAATTAAAAGATTGGTATGAATTATATCCAGAAAGATTCTTAAATAAAACAAATGGAATAACTCAAAGAAGATGGCTACTTCAATCTAACCCAGAGTTATCAGCACTTATCACAGAACTAATTGGAAATGAATGGATTACTGATTTAAGTCAATTAAAGAAATTAGAAGCATATGTAGATGATGAAGAAGTATTGAAAAAATTATTATCTATTAAACATGCTAAAAAAATAGAACTTGTAAAATATTTAAGAGAAGTTCAAGGAATAGAAGTAAATCCAAACTCTATATTTGATATTCAAATTAAGAGATTACATGAGTACAAAAGACAACTTTTAAATATCTTCCATGTAATAGGATTATATAATAAATTAAAATTAAATCCTTCAATGTCTTTCCAACCAGTAACATATATTTATGGAGCTAAAGCAGCACCAGGATACTTAGTTGCTAAAGGAATTATCAGATTAATAAATGAAGTCGCTCAAGTTATTAATAAAGACCCAGAAACAAATGGAAAATTAAGAATAGTATTTGTTGAAAACTATAGAGTATCAGTAGCACAAAAATTATTCCCAGCAGCAGATATATCAGAACAAATTTCAACAGCAGGAAAAGAAGCTTCAGGAACAGGAAATATGAAATTTATGCTAAATGGAGCTCTTACAATAGGAACACTTGATGGTGCAAACGTTGAAATAGTAGAAGAAGCTGGAGAAGAAAATAACTTCATCTTTGGATTAAAAGTAAATGAAATTGAAGAGATGAGAGCTAAAGGATATGATCCTCATGTACCTTATAATTCAGTAGAAGGATTAAAGAAAATAGTAGATTCTCTAATAGATGGAACATTTAATGATCTAGGAACAGGAATTTATGGAACTATTCATAGATCACTTATGGAAAATGCTCCTTGGCATCAAGCAGATCAATACTTTGTATTAGAAGATTTCGAAGCTTATAGAAATGCTCAAAAAAGAATAAATGTTGAATATAGAGATAGATTAGGTTGGGCTAAAAAACAATTAATGAACATTGCAAATGCAGGTAAATTCTCATCAGATAGAACAATAAAAGAGTATGCAGATGAAATTTGGTTTATAGAACCAGCTAAATTGGAAGACTAATATCATCAGGAGGTGATATTTTAATGGAAAGAGAATTAGATATATATCTTTTTCATAGAGGAGAACATAGGGAAGCATATAACTATATGGGGGCTCATTGTACAAAAAAATCAGTGATTTTTAGAGTATGGGCTCCCCATGCTAAATCAGTAGCAGTAGTTGGTGACTTTAATAATTGGGATGGAAGTAACCATATGATGAACAAAATCAATGCTGAAGGAATATGGGAACTAGAGATACCTAAATTAAAGAAAATGGAAAAATATAAATATAGAGTAGAAGATAGCAATGGGAATGTTGTAATGAAAGCAGACCCATATGCTTTCTATTCAGAAGTTAGACCAAATACAGCTTCAATTGTATATGATGTTCCAAAATTCAGATGGGCAGATAAAAGATGGCTAAATAAAAGAACAACAGGTTTAAATAAGCCAATAAATATCTATGAAGTTCATTTAGGTTCATGGAAAAGAGGAATTCATGGAGAATGGTTAAATTATAGAGATTCAGCAATGATGTTATGTGAGTATTTAAAAGAGATGAACTATACTCATGTTGAAATTATGCCATTAAACGAGTATCCACTAGATGCTTCATGGGGATATCAAGCAACAGGATATTATTCTGTAACAAGTCGTTATGGAACTCCAGAAGATTTTATGTTCTTTGTAAATTTAATGCATAAAAATAATATAGGGGTAATTCTTGACTGGGTACCTGGACACTTCTGTAAAGATGCTCATGGATTGTATAAATTTGATGGAACTCCATGTTATGAATACCAAGATGAAAGACTTGGAGAAAATCAAGAGTGGGGAACATGTAACTTTGATGTAACTAGAAATGAGGTAAAAAGTTTCCTTATTTCAAACTTAACTTATTGGTTTAAAGAGTTTCATATAGATGGAGTACGTATGGATGCAGTGGCAAATATGCTATATCTTTCATATGGAAAAAATGGAGAAAAGATAACAAATCAATATGGTGGACAAGAAAATCTAGGAGCAGTGGATTTCTTTAAAGAGATGAACTCAATTATTCATGATGACTTTCCAAATGTATTGGTAGTAGCAGAAGATTCAACTGCTTGGCCACTTGTAACTAAACATCCAATAGATGGGGGATTAGGATTTGATAGCAAGTGGAATATGGGATGGATGAATGATACTTTAAAGTATTTTAGTACAGATCCACTTTTTAGAAAAGATCATCATGGAAAATTAACATTCTCATTTATGTATGCTTTTTCAGAAAACTATGTTTTACCATTGTCACATGATGAAGTTGTACATGGAAAGAAATCTATTGTAGATAAAATGCCAGGATATCAAGAGGATAAATTAGCTCATACAAGAGCATTATACTCTTATCAAATGGCTCATCCAGGAAAAAAACTTAATTTCATGGGTAATGAATTTGCTCATGGATTGGAATGGAGATTCTATGAGTCTCTTGAGTGGCATCTTATAGAGCAACATGAAGATAATAAAAATATGCAAACATTTGTTAGAGATCTAAATAAAATGTATTTAGATGAAAAATCTTTATGGGAAGATGGTGGAGATACTTTTGAATGGATTGAGCACGAAAACTATACAGAAAATATGATAGCCTTTTTAAGAAAAACAAGAGATTCTAAAGAACATATAATAATTGTTTTTAACTTTTCTGGAACAAATAAAATTAAATATAGAGTTGGAATTCCAGAAAATAAAGTATATAATGTAATTATCAACAGCGATGATAAAAAATATGGTGGGAAAGGGATTCTAAAGAAGAAAAAATATAAGCCAATTTTAGAAAGTTGGAATTATAGAGAGCAACACATTGAAATAGATATTCCTGCTAACACAGTTGTTTTTTTGAAACCTGAAAAAGAAGGGGGCTTAAAAAGAAAAACAAGTAGAAAAGTAAACAAGGAGAAAGATTAAAAAAGAAAAAATAGCTAAAGTATTAGCCAAATAGTATTAAAAAATATTAGGAGGATATTATGAAGAAAAAATCAATAATAGCTATGATATTGGCTGGAGGACAAGGAAGCCGTTTATTAGATCTTACTGAAAAAATAGCTAAACCAGCAGTTGCTTTCGGGGGAAAATATAGAATAATCGACTTTGCATTAAGTAACTGTTCAAACTCTGGAATTGACACAGTAGGAGTACTTACTCAATATGAACCACATGTATTAAATGATCACATTGGAATAGGATCACCTTGGGACTTAGATAGAATGGATGGAGGAGTTACAGTACTTCAACCACATACTAAGAAAAATGATGAAGGTGGATGGTATAAAGGTACAGCAAATGCTATCTATCAAAATATAAGATTTATAGACAAATATGAACCAGAAAATGTTCTTATTCTTTCTGGAGACCATATCTATAAAATGGATTATGACAAAATGTTAAAATTCCATAAAGAAAACGATGCTGATGCAACTATTGGTGTATTTAACGTACCTTTAAAAGATGCTCCAAGCTTTGGAATCATGAATACAAATCCAGATTATTCAATCTATGAATTTGAAGAAAAACCAAAAGAACCAAAGAGCACTCTTGCATCAATGGGAATCTATATTTTTAAATGGGATTTATTAAAACAATATTTAATTGAAGATGAAAAAGATCCAAACTCAAGTAATGACTTTGGTAAAAACATAATTCCTAATCTTTTAAATGATCATAAAAAACTTATGGCATATCCATTTAAAGGATACTGGAAAGATGTTGGAACTATAGAAAGTTTCTGGGATGCTCATATGGATCTATTAAAACCAGATAATGAATTAAATATTTTTGATAAGAACTGGAAAATAAACACTCGTCAAGGTGTATATCCACCATTATATGTAAGTGACGATGCAATAGTTTTAAGTTCACTTGTAGATAAAGGGTGTGAAATAGAAGGAGAAGTTAGAAACTCTGTAATATTCCCTGGAGTAAAAATTGGAAAAAATAGTAAAGTTATCAATTCAGTAGTAATGCAAAACACTATAATTGAAGAAAACGTTATTATCAACAAAGCTATCATTGCTAATGATGTAACTGTTAAGAAAAACACAGTAATTGGTGACGATGAACATATTGCAATAATAGGACAAGGAAAAACAGTAAAAAGTGAAGCTATAAAATAGGCTTGCGAGGGAGGAAATTATTATGCTAAATAACTATATGGCTATAATATTTTTAGCCGAATCTTTAGATAATATCAGATCACTTACAAAAATGAGACCACTTGCTTCTCTTCCAGTTGGAGGAACTTATAGAATAATAGATTTTTCATTATCAAATCTTGTAAATGCAGGAATTAGAAATGTTGGAATATTTGGTGGAAATGAAGATCTTAACTCATTAACTGACCATATAGGAAGAGGAACTGAATGGGATTTAGATAGAAAAAAAGATGGAATATTCATCTTTAAACAAATGGCAGACTCAACTTACTCTACAAATATAAAAAGAGTAAAGAAAAATATGGAATACTTCTTCCGTAGTAAACAACAAAATGTTGTTGTAATGAGTTCTCATATGATTTGTAATATAGATATTGCAGATGTAGTAAAAAAACATGAAGAAAGCGGAAAAGATGTAACTTTAGTTTATAAAACAGTAGATAATGCTAACTCAAGATTTGACAACTGTGATAGTGTTAAATTAGGAGAAAATGGAGAAATTACTGGAATAGGACAAAACTTATTCTTCAAAAAAGATGAAAATATCTCTCTAGAAATCTTTGTATTGAAAAAAGAATTACTAATTAAATTAATTTGTGATGGAATTCAAAATGGAGCTTACTATACAGTAAGAGATCTAATCTCTAGAAATGTTGGAAGAGTTTCTATTAATGGATATGAATTTAAAGGATACTTAGCATGTATCAACTCAACTAAAGAGTACTTTGACTTCAATATGGATCTATTAAATAAAGAAGTTAGAGATGATGTATTTAAGAAAGATGATAGAAATATCTTTACTAAAACAAAAGATACTCCACCTTCAATGTTTAAAAAATCAGCTCAAGTTGTAAATTCTATTATTGCTAATGGATGTATATTAGGAGGAGAAGTTAAAAACTCTATCCTTGCTAGAGGAGCAGTTGTAGAAGAAGGAGCAATAGTTGAAGATAGTATAATTCTTCAAGATAGTGTTGTAAAAGCAGGAGCAGTATTAAAAAATATTATAGTTGATAAAAATAATGTTATCAAATGTAATGAAAAACTTATTGCTTCTAAAAACTATCCATTAGTTATAGAAAAAAGTGTTAAATGGGATGTTGAACACTATAAAGATTTATTAGACTATTTAAAGGGAAAAGAGTAGGTTTTAAAGCAAAAGGAGGGTAGTAAATGAAGATACTTTTTGCAACTGGAGAAGCATGGCCTTTTGTAAAAACAGGGGGACTAGGAGACGTAGCTTATTCTCTACCAAAAGCACTGAAAAAAGAGAAAATAGATGTTAGAGTTATCATGCCTAAATATGGGAATATACCTGAAAAATATAGAAATGAGATGAAACATCTAGGAGATAAACAAATTTGGGTAGCTCACCACAATGAGTATGTAGGAATAGATAGTTATGAATTAGAAGGAGTAACTTACTATTTTGTTGACAATGAAAGATATTTTAAGAGAGATAAAGTCTATGGTGAGGGAGATGATTGTGAAAGATTCACATTCTTTGCTAAAGCTGTAGTTGAAACTTTCTATATAACTGGATTTGAACCAGATATCATTCATTGTAATGACTGGCATACAGGACTTGTGCCAATCTACTTAAAAGAACGTGGATTAAATGATATAAAAACTATCTTTACTATTCATAATCTTAGATTCCAAGGATTCTTCTTTAATAATGTAATTGAGAACACATTAGAAATAGATAGAAACAAATATTTCCAAGAAGATGGAATTAAATATTATGATATGATCTCTTTCTTAAAAGGAGGAGTAGTTTATTCTGATTTTGTTACTACAGTTAGTGACTCATATGCAGAAGAGATTAAAACTCCAGAATTAGGAGAGGGATTAGATGGTCTATTTAGAAAATTTGACTATAAATTAAAAGGAATTGTAAATGGAATAGATGGTAATGTATATAAAGTTCCTAGAAAAGGTAAGAAAAGATTAAAAGCTGAATTACAAGAAAAATTAGGATTGAAAAAAGAGCCAGATGTTCCATTAGTTGCAATAATCACTAGATTAGATAGACAAAAGGGAATAGATATGATTGCTGAAGTCTTTGATAAGATGATGGACTTAGGAATTCAATTTATTCTTTTAGGAAATGGTGAACCTAAATATGAAGATTTCTTTAAATGGAAAGAGAGACAATATCCAGGAAAGGTTTGCTCATATATAGGATTTAACCAACCACTTTCAATAGATATTTATAGTGGAGCAGATATGTTCCTAATGCCTTCAATTTTTGAACCTTGTGGATTATCTCAAATGATAGCAATGAGATATAGTTGTGTTCCTATTGTTAGAGAAACTGGAGGTTTAAAAGATACTGTAACTCCATATAATGAGTTTACAGGAGAGGGAGATGGATTTGGATTTAAAAATGTAAGTGGAGAGGAACTATTAAAAACTTTAGAATATGCAATCTCTGTTTATAAAGATAAACCTCAATGGGAAAAAGTTGTTAAAAATGCTAAAGCAAGAGATAACAACTGGGATACTTCTGCTAAGAAATATATAGAACTATATAAAAAAGTAGAAGAGTAATTAATAAAAATTAAATAGTAATTTTATAGAGCTGTAATAGATTGGAGAATCAATCTATATGGCTCTATTTTTTATATTTGTTAAACTATAATTTCCAAAAGTAGAGGAGTGTAAACGACTACTACTTTTGAGACGCAGAAACGAAGTTTCTGTGATCCTTAAATTTCTATTAACAAAACTTATATTTTTTAATACTCCTAATATCAGCTAAATGTAATTTGGAGAAGAATATTAGAGAGAGTCACGAAATCTGACGCTAAAAATTCCGACGTGTTTGAGACGAAGTCGAGTTTCGGAATTTTAGTCAGATGAGTATTACTCTCTCTTTATTCTTTGACATGGAATTTAGCTGATATTTAAAAGAAATAGAGATAACTAAACTTGACTAATAATCGCTAATGCAAAGGAACTTTGCTGTAAAACTAACGATATATTAGAGAACCTAGCTTAGCTAGATAAATTATAGTTTAATAAATAAAAAATGCCAAAAAGAGAAAACTCTCTTTTCAGCATTTATAAATCTTTTAAAATTAGTTTTTAAAGCTATGGATAGGAGCAGGAACTCTTCCACCTCTATTAACAAATTTTTCACAACTAAATTTATTAACAGCCATTATTGGAGCATATCCTAAAAGTCCACCAAATTCAACTTGATCTCCTACATCTTTTCCAACTACTGGGATAAGTCTAGCAGCAGTTGTTTTATTGTTTACCATTCCAATTGCTGCTTCGTCAGCTATAATTCCTGAAATAGTTGCTGCTGATGTATTTCCAGGGATAGCAATCATATCAAGTCCAACTGAACATACACAAGTCATAGCTTCAAGTTTTTCTAATGTAAGTGCTCCTAATTCTGCAGCTTCAATCATGGCATGATCTTCACTTACAGGGATGAAAGCTCCACTTAGTCCTCCAACATATGAAGATGCCATAACTCCACCTTTTTTAACATTATCGTTAAGAATAGCAAGTGCAGCAGTTGTTCCTGGTGCTCCAGCTTGTTCTAATCCCATTTCTTGGAATATCTCTGCAATACTATCTCCAACAGCAGGAGTAGGTGCTAATGATAAATCTATAATTCCAAAAGGAACATTTAATCTTTTTGAAGCTTCTTGAGCTACTAATTGTCCAACTCTTGTTATTTTAAATGCAGTTTTCTTAACTACTTCACAAAGAGTTTCAAAATCAGCATCTCTAGCTTCTGTAAGAGCTTTTTTAACAACTCCAGGTCCACTAACTCCAACGTTAATTACACAGTCAGCTTCTCCAACACCATGGAATGCTCCAGCCATAAATGGGTTATCCTCAACTGCATTACAGAAAACTACAAATTTAGCACAACCAATACTATCTCTATCTTTTGTAAGTTCAGCAGTTTCTTTTATAATTTCTCCCATTTTTTTAACTGCATTCATATTTAATCCATTTCTTGAAGTTCCTATATTAACAGATGAACATACTCTTTCAGTTACTGCAAGTGCTTCTGGGATAGAATCAAGAAGAATTCTATCAGAAGGAGTACACCCTTTTTGTACAAGAGCAGAGAATCCACCTATAAAGTTAACTCCACAAGCTTCAGCAGCTTTATCTAAAGTTTTAGCAATACTTACATAAGAATCTGTTTTACATCCTGCTGCAGCTATTGCAATAGGAGTTACAGATATTCTTTTGTTTACAACTGGTATTCCAAAATGTTTTGCAATTTCATCTCCAACTTTTACTAAGTCTTTAGCATAAGTTGTTATTTTTTTATATATATTTTCGTTAAATTTATTTATATCTGGATCAGCACAATCTATCAGACTAATACCCATAGTTATAGTACGTACATCAAGATTCTCTTCAGCAATCATTCTATTTGTTTCTTGAATCTCCACTCTGGAAATCATATTAATTTTCCTCCTATAAACCCTTTATTTAATAATTAGATACGGTGCATACAATTAAAGATATCTTCATGTTGCATTGAAACAATAACACCTAGCTCTTTTCCTATTCCTTTTAGCTCTTCAGCAGCTACTTCCATAGGTTTTGATATTTTAGAAATATCAACAATCATCATCATATTAAAATATCCATCTACAATAGTTTGAGAAATATCAAGGATATTTATATTTACCTCTGATAAATAAGCACATGTTTTAGCTATGATACCTACTTTATCCTTACCAAATACAGTAATAACACACTTCATTTTCTTCCTCCTGAAATTTTTAATTTATATGAATAGTTTTTGAACAACTTTGAAATATTATTTTATTATAGCAAAAAATATGATTTTTTACAACGGAAAAAGGATTTTACTAAAAAAAATTTTTTTGTTTTTTTTCTAAAACTATCTTTAAACTTTAAAAGTAATTATATAAATTATTTTGTCAAATATTTCAACCTTTTTGTAACATAATTGTCACATTGTATTGTTATATTAAAACTATAAAATCTTTCCCCAAGATGTTTTAATATATAGTTTTAGGAAATAGGATAATTTGAAGAGATGTCAAATTATCCTATTTTTCTTTACATTAAAAAAAATATATATTAAAATATATTAGAGAATCACTAAAAATATTTTAGGAGGATTAAGATGATAAAAACAAATAAAGAATTTTTAGTTAAACAATCAGTTGGAGGAAAGGTTCACAGTCCAATTATAGCTTCACCTTATAGAATTTCTAGAGATGGAGTACCTATGATACTTCCTGCTACTGGAGGAATTTCATACAATGTAAAAGTTGGAGATTCTTGCATGAAATGGGTTGGGGATCATGTTGAGCCTGGTGTAAGTGTTAGAAATGAAAATACTAATGAAAATAATGCTCTTATGGTACTTGGTTGCATAGGAAATGAAGCTAAAATTATGTCTGGAGATGCTAAAGGAGCTACTGGTTTTGTAACTGGTGGACATGGTGGTATTGAACATACATTAATATATTTTGATGATGAAACTTTAGAAAAATTAAATATAGATGACAAAATTTTAGTTAAAGCTTTTGGACAAGGATTAAAAATAGAAGGATTTGATGATATTGTTTGTATGAATATAGATCCAGAGCTTTTAGAAAAAATGGATATTAGAGTTACTGAAGATGGATGTTTAGAAGTTCCAGTAGCTACTGAGATACCACCATATTTAATGGGTTCTGGTGTGGGAAGTTCAACAGCTTTCTCTGGGGATTATGATATTATGACTGGGGATAAAGAAGCTAATGAAAAATATGGTATCAATGATTTAAGATTTGGAGATATAGTTCTTCTTCAAGATTGCAATAACTGCTTTGGTAGAGATTACTTAAAAGGGTCTGTTACTATTGGAGTTGTAGTTCACAGCGACTGTATAAAAGCTGGACATGGACCAGGAGTAACAGCTATAATGAGTTGTCCTACTTCTAAAATTAAAGGAAGAAAAGATAAAAACGCTAATATAGCTTATTATATGAATGTTATGAGATAAAAATAAAAGCTATTGCAAATTAACTAAAATGTTACTTTGTAATAGCTTTTTTCTATTTTAAATTATCTTATTTCCTTCTAAAAGAAAGAGCTTCCATCAAATGAAAACGTTTTATCTCAATACTATCATCTAAATCAGCTATTGTTCTAGCAGTTTTTAAAATTTTATCATAACCTCTAGCTGAAATTCCTAACATCTGAATAGCACTTTTAAAATACTCTCTATCCTCTGGCAAAATCTTACAATATTTTTTTATATCTGAAGAGGACATATTGCTATTTAAAACTTCATCATTTCCAAACCTTTCTCTTTGAATCTCTCTAACCCTTATAACCCTCTTTCTAATCTCTTCTGAACTTTCTGCAACTGAACTATTCATAAGCTCATCTTCTGACAATCTTCTCATCTCAATATGAATATCTATTCTATCCATAATAGGACCTGAAAGCTTTTTCATATATTTAGTAACTTCATGTTGAGAACAACTGCATTTACCCCCTTCAAAATAGAACCCACATGGACAAGGATTACTCGTTCCTACTAATAAAAATTTGCTTGGAAAATTCACCTTATAATGTGCTCTTGTTATAGATATTTTTCCATCTTCTAAAGGTTGACGTAAACTTTCTAATACACTTCTTGGAAACTCTGCTAACTCATCTAAAAGTAAAATTCCATTTGATGCTAAAGTTATCTCTCCGGGGCTTATCTTTTTTCCACCACCTATAATAGCTGTTGGTGAACTTGTATGATGAGGGGCTCTAAAAGGACGTTTGTTAATAATAGGATTTTCACTATTTAACTCTCCAGCAACACTATAAATTTTAGTACTTTGAATTATCTCATTTTCTGTCATAGGTGGTAAAATTGTTATCATTCTCTTTGCTAACATTGATTTTCCTGAACCTGGACTCCCTATTAAAAGAATATTATGTCCACCTGCTGCTGCAATCTCCATTCCTCTTTTAGCTAGGGTTTGACCTTTTACCTCACTAAAATCAACTTTATACTCTATATTCAATTTTCTTTGAGGTTTTTCAAAAATAGGTTTAGTGTTATTACTTATAAAATCTGCTACCTCTTTTAAATGAGATACAGGAATAATATCTATTCCCTCAATTAAACTAGCCTCTTCTAAATTTTCTAGAGGAAGTACAACTCCTGTATAATTTTTTTCTTTGGCTAAAATCATACTATTTATTATTCCCTTTATTCCTCTTACTTTTCCATCAAGGGATAGCTCTCCAAGAAAAATATAGTTATCTAAAATGTCGTTTTTATCTCTAATATATCCCATAGCCAACATTATTCCCACAGCTATTGGCAAATCAAATTGAGCCCCCTCTTTTTTTATCCCTGCTGGGGATAGATTAACTATCATTCTTTTTGGTTCAACTTTATAATCACAATTTTTCAGAGCTGTTTTTATTCTATCTTTACTTTCAGAAATAGCAGTATCTCCTAATCCTACTATTGAAAAAATAGGAAGTCCATTGCTAATATCTATTTCTACTTCTATTAAGTAAGGTTCAACACCTAAATAACTAGAACTAAAAACTCTAATATTCATCTTTTTTCCCCCTTAAAATCCTTTTATTTAATTATAACTTTCTTTCTAAGAATAGGCTAATTTTTTATATGTAAATATTGTAATTATAAATTTTAAAGAGCTTTTAATTTTCTATAATATGTGTTATTCTATAAAAAGAAATTGTGTAATTCAGGAGGAAAAATTGAATATTTTACAAGTGATACTTATAGGAATTGGTTTATCTATGGATGCTTTTGCTATCTCTCTTTGTCATGGACTTTGCAAAAAAAATATTAGCTTAAATGATATTCTTCAACCTGCCATTATATTTGGAGGTTTTCAAGCATTGATGCCAATAATCGGATTTTTTATTGGAAGTATATTCAGTGAAAAAATTTCTCAATATGGGAATATAATTGCATTTATAATTTTAGTTTACCTAGGAATAAATATGATTAAAGAAGCTAAAAGTGAAGAGAACGAAGAGTGTAGCTGTAAAACAGATAGAGAGAATAAACTAAAAAATCTTTTATTTATGGGAATTGCTACTAGTATTGATGCTCTTGCTGTAGGATTCACTTTTTCATTAACAGAAGTAACTAATATCTATTTTCAAGGTTCAGTAATAGGAATAGTTACCTTTATTATTGCAGGATGTGGAGTTATTATGGGGCATAAATTTGGAACTCTTTTAGAGAGTAAGGCTCAATATTTAGGAGGAGCAATTTTAATTTTAATAGGAATAAAAACATTAATTGGAAACTTTTTATAGAGTTTTAGGAGGATAAAATGACTTTAAGACACTTACAAATTTTTGTAGAAGTAGCAAAATGTGGAAAAATGAGCCAAGCTGCAACTAACTTATTTGTTTCTCAACCAACAGTAAGTCAAGCTATTGGAGAACTAGAATCACATTACAATATTAAGTTATTTGAAAGATATCCTAAAACTCTTTCTATAACAGAAAAAGGAAAGATCTTTTTAGAACAGGCTAAACATGTACTAGAAGCTTTTCACACTTTAGAAACTACTATTAAAAATCCTAATTATGAATATACCTTAAATATAGGGGTAACTATAACAGTTGGAAGTTGTATTATCAGTGATATTCTAAAAGTATTTAAAGAAAAATACCCAAATATAAAGGTTAAAGTCTATGCCAATAATACTAAAGTTATTGAAGAAAAACTTTTAACAAATGAATTGGATATTGGGTTAGTTGAGGGAATGATTAAAAGTTTTACACTGATAAGCAAACCTATTATAGAAGATAGACTTGTTTTAGTTTGTGGTAGTGAGCATCCTATTTTAAAGAAAGAAAATATAAGTTTACAAGATTTAGAAAATGAAGCCTTTCTTTTAAGAGAAGAGGGAAGTGGAACAAGAGAACTTTTTATTAATTTTATGCACTCAAAGGGAGTAACTATTGATGTTACTTGGGAATGTAGTAACCCTGCTGCAATAATTCAAGGAGTAATTAATAATCATGGACTCTCTGTAATATCAGCTAGATTAATTGAAAATGAATTGAAAAATGGTAAACTTCACATAATAAATATTGAAGATTTTCAATGGCCTCGTTCATTTAAGTTAGTTTATCATAAAAATAAATATAAAAATACAGCTATAAAAAATTTTGTTGAAGTAGCTCAAGAATATAAGTAGATATAATTTAAGCTACATCTTTTATCTTAAAAATATAAGGTAGGAGATGTAGTTTTTTTATTTTATATAGGAAAAAAGGTAACTACTCAGCTATGTAGTTTACAAAAAATTAAAAATCAGCTAAAAATTAGGAGAATTTGCTTA
>JADYUE010000042.1 GCA_021531615.1 Fusobacterium varium
TTTTTGAAAAAAAGTAAAAAAGGTGTTAATACATTTAAGTACCAACACCAAAAATTATACACCCTTTAAAAATATCAAAAAAAACTTTTCAAAGTTTAAGTAATAAGATATAATGTACCCCGGTAAAATTAAAAAAATATATATTGAGGAGAAAAATTAATGGAGAAGAAAAAATATGGTTTAATAACAGCTATAACTATGATAGTAGGAATAGTTATAGGATCTGGTATATTTTTTAAGAGTGATAACATCTTAATATATACAAATGGAAGCATAGAAAAGGGAATAGCAGTTTTTTCAATAGCAGCTATAGGGATTATTTTTGGAAGCTTGACAATAGGAGTTCTAGCTTCTAAAACAACAGCAGCAGGTGGGATCATAACATATGCTGATGAGTATTCTGGAAGAAAAGTAGCTTGTGCTTTTGGATGGTTTTTAGGTTTTGTATATTTTCCAGCCTTAGTAGCTGTTTTAGCATGGGTAACTGGAGTATATATATGTATGTTATTTGGTATTGAAGCTACGACAAAAACTTTACTATATTTAAGTGTAATAAGTATAGTTATATGTTTTTTTGTAAATACAGTTTCAACAAAACTAGGTGGATATTATCAAAATATCTCAACTTTTATAAAAATAATACCACTTTTTCTTATGGCAGTAGCTGGATTAATTTATGGAGATCCTAAATTAATAGTGAATGAAACAACTATAAAGCTAGGAGAACAAAGTGGAACTTGGTTAGCTGCTTTAGGACCAGTTGCTTTTTCTTATGATGGGTGGGTAGTTTCAACATCTATAGCTCATGAATTGAAAAATAGTAAAAAAACACTTCCCCTTGCTTTAACAATAGGTCCAATATTTGTTTTAGTAGCTTATATACTTTATTTTGTAGGAATTAGTATTTTAGTAGGACCTGAAGAGATAATGAGATTGGGAGATGAGCATCTAAATGTTGCAGCTTTAAAGATTTTTGGAAAAAATGGAGCTAAAGTAATTTTAACTTTTATTGTTGTATCAGTTACAGGAACTTTAAATGGATTTATTTTAGGATTTATTAGACTTCCATACTCTTTGGCATTGAGAAAGATGTTACCTTTTTCTTCTGAAATAGAAAAAGTTGACAAAAAAACAGGAGTATCAAAAATATCTGCGATTTTTGCCATAATAGTTTCAATGGTATGGATATGGCTAAACTATATAACACAAAAATATAATATGTTACCAAATTCAGATGTATCTGAAATTCCTATAGTGGCTAGTTATATTCTATATATAATATTGTATTTCAATGTAATAAAACTTTATAAAAAAGGAGAAGTCCCAAGTTTTACCAAAGGAGTTATAATTCCAATATTAGCTATTATAGGTTCTAGTATAATTGTAGTTGGTGGACTGCAAAATCCAATGACAATATACTATCTAATAATTTGTAGTATAGTTATATGTTTAGCTCTATTATTTTTAAAAGTTCAAAATAGTAAATCTGAAGTTAATTTTGAAAAAAAGTAAGTAAAATATAGAATTTTTATAGAAGGAGTGATTTAAAAAAGTCACTCCTTTTTATTAAAAGCTATTTGAAAAATATAAGAAAAGTATGATTGTAACACAGTTAAAATTATGTAAAAAAAATATAAAAAAAAATCAAAAAAAGCTTTGATTTTTTTGATAACTATGCTATAATCCTTAGAGTGTATAAGGATATTTGAAAAAATCCTTAAAGAGATGATTGAAGGAGGTGTAACAAATAGATGGCTTCTAACAAATTAAGAATCTACTTAAAGGCTTATGACCATACTTTATTAGATCAATCAGCTAAAAGAATAGCAGAGGTTGCTAAAAAGTCTGGAGCAGAAATTGCAGGACCTATGCCATTACCTACTAAGATTAAAAAGTATACTGTTTTAAGATCAGTACACTTAAACAAGGATTCAAGAGAACAATTTGAAATGAGAGTACACAGAAGAATGGTAGAAATTAACAATTCTACACAAAAGACAATAGCTTCGTTAACAGCAGTTAACTTACCAGCTGGTGTTGGAATAGAAATCAAACAAATCTAATTGATTTTTAAAAAACAACCATTCATGGTTTGATTCGGGTAATTTGATTATGTTTGATAAGACGATTATCGAAATCTAAATTATCCTTACAGAATAATACAAGTTGACGCTTTTTTTAAAGCTAGACTGTAGAACCACGAGGTCGAGTTGTCAACCAATATATTATTTGATGGAGGTAAAACAATGTCAGGAATTTTAGCAAAGAAAATTGGAATGACTCAAATATTTGAAGATGGAAAATTCATTCCAGTTACAGTTGTTGAAGCTGGTCCTAACTATGTTCTTCAAAAGAAGACTGTAGAAAATGATGGATATACAGCTCTACAATTAGGATTTGATGAGAAAAAGGAAAAAAACACTACTAAACCAGTAATGGGAATCTTCAAGAAAGCAGGAGTTAACCCTCAAAGATTCGTTAAAGAATTAAGAGTAGACTCAGTAGAAGGTTTCGAACTTGGTCAAGAAATCAAAGCTGATGTTTTAGCAGATGTTGCTTATGTAGATATTACAGGTACATCAAAAGGTAAAGGAACATCAGGGGTTATGAAAAGACACGGATTCGGTGGAAACAGAGCGTCTCACGGGGTTTCTAGAAACCACAGACTTGGAGGATCTATCGGAATGTCATCATGGCCAGGAAAAGTTTTAAAAGGAAAAAGAATGGCTGGACAATATGGAAATGTTACAGTAACTGTTCAAAACCTAAAAGTTGTGAAGGTTGATGCTGAAAATAACTTAGTACTTATCAAAGGTGCAGTACCAGGAGCTAAGAACGGTTATATCGTAATCAAACCAGCAGTAAAAAAATAATAGGTTAGTAGATGTGGAAGGAGGAAAATAATGGCAGTTTTAAACATATATAACTTAGCAGGAACACAAACTGGAACTGTTGAAGTTAAAGATTCAGTGTTTGGGATTGAACCTAATCAAGCAGTGCTTCATGAAGTATTAACTGCAGAATTAGCAGCTGCTAGACAAGGAACTGCAGCTACTAAAACTAGAGCAATGGTTAGAGGAGGGGGAAGAAAACCTTTCAAACAAAAAGGAACTGGTAGAGCAAGACAAGGTACTATCAGAGCTCCACATATGGTAGGAGGAGGAGTTACATTTGGTCCTCACCCAAGATCATATGAGAAAAAAGTTAACAAAAAAGTTAGAAACCTAGCTCTAAGATCAGCATTATCAGCTAAAGTAGCTAATGGAGATATCCTAGTTCTTGAAGGAACAATCGATACACCAAAAACAAAAACAATAATTGCTTTAACAAATGCAATTAACGCAACTAACAAACAATTATTTGTAGTAAACGATCTTGCTGCAGAAGCAGATTTCAACTTATACCTATCAGTAAGAAACCTTGAAAACGCAGTAGTATTACAACCAAATGAAATTGGTGTATACTGGCTATTAAAACAAGAAAAAGTAATTCTTACTAGAGAAGCACTAACTACAATAGAGGAGGTGCTTGGATAATGACATCATATGATATCGTAAAAAAACCTATCATCACTGAAAAAACTGAATTACTTAGAAGAGAGTACAACAAGTACACTTTCGAAGTAAGCCCAAAAGCTAACAAGATTCAAATCAAAAAAGCTATTGAAGAGTTATTCAACGTTAAAGTTGCATCAGTGGCAACTCTAAACAGCAAACCTGTTACTAAGAGACATGGAATGAAACTTTACAAAACTCAAGCTAAAAAGAAGGCAATCGTTAAATTAGCTGAAGGAACAATCACTTACTTTAAAGAAGTATAATAAACTGTAGAAAGCGGCTAAAGATATATATAGGTCTAAACGGAGGTTAAGCAAAAATGGCTATTAGAAAAATAAAAGCAATGACTAATGGAACTAGACACATGTCAAGATTAGTCAATGAAGATTTAGATAATGTAAGACCTGAAAAGTCTTTAACTGTACCTTTAAAATCTGCTTATGGTAGAGATAACTACGGGCACAGAACTTGTAGAGACAGACAAAAAGGACACAAAAGACTTTACAGAATTATCGACTTCAAAAGAAATAAATTAGATGTACCAGCTAGAGTAGAATCTATCGAGTACGATCCAAACAGAACAGCTAATATCGCTCTTCTATTCTATGTAGATGGAGAAAAAAGATATATATTAGCACCAAAAGGATTAAAAAAAGGTGACATGGTTATGGCAGGATCTCAAGCTGAGATTAAACCAGGAAACGCACTTAAAATAAAAGACATGCCAGTAGGGGTTCAAATTCATAATATTGAACTACAAAGAGGAAAGGGTGGACAATTAGTAAGATCCGCAGGTACAGCAGCAAGACTTGTTGCTAAAGAAGGAACTTACTGTCACGTAGAGTTACCATCAGGTGAACTTAGATTAATTCACGGTGAATGTATGGCAACTATCGGAGAAGTAGGAAATTCTGAACATAGCTTAGTTCAAATCGGTAAAGCTGGAAGAAACAGAAACATGGGTAAAAGACCTCACGTAAGAGGATCTGTAATGAACCCTGTTGATCACCCTCATGGAGGAGGAGAAGGTAAGAATCCAGTAGGTAGAAAAGCTCCTTTAACACCTTGGGGTAAACCAGCAATGGGTGTTAAAACTAGAGGTAAGAAAACTACAGATAAATTTATCGTAAGAAGAAGAAACGATAAATAATTTTCGAGAGGAGGCTAATAGGTAATGGCTAGATCATTAAAAAAAGGACCTTTCTGTGACCACCACTTAATGAAAAAAGTTGAAGAAGCTGTAGCTTCTCAAAACTTAAAAGCGGTTATTAAAACTTGGTCAAGAAGATCAACTATATTCCCTAATTTCATTGGTATCACTTTCGGAGTGTACAATGGGAAAAAGCACATACCTGTTCACGTAACTGAGCAAATGGTTGGACACAAACTAGGTGAGTTTGCACCAACTAGAACTTACTACGGACACGGTGTAGATAAAAAGAAGAAAAAATAATTAATTATATAAAATACTAAATTTTGTTGAGTTATAAAAGGAGGTTGGACTAGTGGAAGCTAGAGCAATAACTAGATTCGTAAGATTGTCTCCTAGAAAAGCTAGGTTAGTAGCTGACTTAGTAAGAGGAAAATCAGCGCTAGAAGCATTAGATATTCTAGAGTTTACAAATAAAAAAGCAGCTAGAATTATAAGTAAAACATTAGCATCAGCTGTTGCTAATGCAACTAACAACTTCAAAATGGATGAAGATAAGTTAGTAGTTTCAACAATTATGATAAATGATGGACCAGCTCTTAAAAGAATCATGCCTAGAGCTATGGGAAGAGCGGATATAATCAGAAAACCAACAGCTCACATTACTGTGGCAGTTTCTGAAAAGTAGTTTAAGGAGGTAAGACTGTGGGACAAAAAGTAGACCCTAGAGGACTAAGAGTAGGAATTACTAGATCTTGGGATTCTAACTGGTATGCAGATAAGAAGGAATACGCTAAGTACTTCCATGAAGATGTAAAAATCAGAGAACTTATCAAGAAGAACTACTTCCATGCAGGAATATCGAAGGTTAAGATCGAAAGAACTTCTCCTTCTAACGTAGTTGTTCTTGTTTATACAGCAAAAGCTGGTATAATCATCGGAAGAAAAGGTGCAGAAATAGATAATTTAAGAGTAACTCTTGAAAAATTAACTGGTAAAAAAGTAACAGTTAAAGTTCAAGAAGTTAAAGAATTCAACAAGGACGCTGTACTTGTTGCAGAAAACATTGCTACATCAATCGAAAAAAGGGTAGCATACAAAAGAGCTGTAAGCCAAGCTATAATGAGAGCTATGAGAGCTGGAGCTAAAGGAATCAAAGTTATGGTTTCTGGAAGACTAAATGGAGCAGAAATTGCCAGAGCTGAATGGGTAGTAGAAGGAAAAGTACCTTTACATACACTAAGAGCTGATATTGATTATGCAGTAGCAACAGCTCACACTACTTATGGAGCTCTAGGAATAAAAGTATGGGTTTTCCATGGTGAAGTTCTTCCAACTAAAAGGGAAGGAGGAGAAGCGTAGTCATGTTAATGCCAAAAAGAACAAAACATAGAAAAATGTTTAGAGGTAGAATGAAAGGTACTGCTCAAAGAGGAAATACTGTAGCATTCGGAGATTACGGACTACAAGCTCTTGAGCCACACTGGATAACTAATAGACAAATAGAATCATGTAGGGTTGCTATCAACAGAACTTTCAAAAGAGAAGGAAAAACTTTTATCAGAATATTCCCTGACAAACCAATCACAGCTAGACCAGCTGGAGTGAGAATGGGTAAAGGTAAAGGAAACGTTGAAGGTTGGGTAGCAGTAGTTAAACCTGGAAGAATAATGTTCGAGGTTTCTGGAGTAACTGAAGATAAAGCTATGGTAGCTTTAAGAAAAGCTGCAATGAAGCTTCCTATCAGTTGTAAAATTGTTAAGAAAGAGAATGGTGGTGAAAACTAATGAGAGCTAAGGAAATAAGAGAAATGTCTACTGAAGACTTAGTTGTTAAGTGTAAAGAGCTTAAGGAAGAATTATTCAACCTAAAGTTCCAACTTTCATTAGGTCAACTTACTAACACTGCTAAAATTAGAGAAGTTAGAAGAGAAATTGCTAGAATTAATACAATCTTAAACGAAAGATAATCTCATTCAAGTTTATAGATAATTTGATTCTTTGGAAGAGGAGGTTAATGTCTTGAGAAACGAAAGAAAAGTTAGAGAAGGAATAGTTGTTTCTGACAAGATGGATAAAACAATCGTTGTTGCAATAGAAACAATGGCTTTACATCCAATCTATAAAAAGAGAGTAAAAAGCACTACTAAGTTTAAAGCTCACGATGAAAACAATGTAGCTCAAACTGGAGATAGAGTAAGAATTATGGAAACTAGACCATTATCAAGAGATAAAAGATGGAGACTAGTAGAGATTGTTGAAAAAGCTAGATAATTCCAATTATTGTGAGAGGAGGATATTTTAATGGTACAACAACAAACTATCCTTAATGTTGCTGATAACTCAGGTGCTAAGAAACTTATGATCATAAGAGTTCTTGGTGGATCTAAAAAAAGATTCGGTAAAATCGGTGACATCGTTGTCGCATCAGTTAAGGAAGCAATCCCTGGTGGAAACGTTAAAAAAGGTGACGTAGTAAAAGCTGTTATAGTTAGAACTAAAAAAGAATTAAGAAGAGAAGATGGATCATATATAAAATTTGATGATAACGCAGGAGTTATAATCAATAACAACAATGAACCAAAAGCAACAAGAATATTTGGACCAGTTGCAAGAGAGTTAAGAGCTAAAAACTTCATGAAGATTTTATCTCTAGCTCCTGAAGTAATTTAATTTAAGAGAGGAGGCTAATCGTCGTGGCTAAACCTAAGATCAAATTTGTACCTGAATCATTACACGTTAAAACTGGAGATATGGTATATGTAATCTCTGGAAAAGATAAAGGTAAAACAGGTAAAGTTGTAAAAGTTTTCCCTAAAAAAGGAAAAGTTGTAGTTGAAGGAATCAACTTAATCACTAAACATATGAAACCAAGTCCAATAAACCCACAAGGTGGAGTTGTTACTAAGCCAGCACCTATGTTCTCATCAAAAGTTATGCTTTTCGATGAAAAAGCTGGTAAACCAACAAGAGTTGGATATAAATTCGTAGATGGTAAAAAAGTAAGATACTCAAAAGTATCAGGAGAAGTTCTATAAGAAAGGAGGAAAACGTAAGTGTCTAAATACGTTTCTAGATATCATAAATTATATAACGATGTAATAGTTCCAGCTCTTATGAAGGATCTTGGAATTACTAACATCATGGAATGTCCAAAACTAGAAAAAATAATAGTAAACATGGGAGTTGGAGAAGCAACTCAAAATGTTAAACTTATAGATGCAGCTATGGGAGACTTAGCTATCATTTCTGGACAAAAACCAGTTGTAAGAAAAGCTAAAAAATCAGAAGCTGGGTTCAAGTTAAGAGAAGGTATGCCTATCGGAGCAAAAGTTACTTTAAGAAAAGAAAGAATGTACGACTTTTTAGATAGATTAGTGAATGTAGTTCTTCCAAGAGTAAGAGACTTCGAAGGAGTTCCAGCTGATTCATTTGATGGAAGAGGAAACTACTCTCTAGGATTAAGAGATCAACTAGTATTCCCTGAAATCGAATTCGATAAAGTTGATAAACTTTTAGGAATGTCTATCACTATGGTTTCTTCTGCAAAAACTGATGAAGAAGGAAGAGCTTTACTTAGAGCATTTGGAATGCCTTTCAAAAAGTAAGATAGTGAGGAGGTTAAGGAATAGATGGCAAAGAAGTCAATGATCGCTAGAGATGTTAAAAGAGCTGAACTATGCGATAAATATGCTGAAAAAAGAGCTGAGCTAAAGAAAAGAGTTGCTGAAGGAGATATGGAAGCTATGTTTGAATTAAACAAACTTCCTAAAGACTCATCAGCAGTTAGAAGAAGAAATAGATGTCAGTTAGACGGAAGACCAAGAGGATTCATGAGAGAATTCGGTATTTCAAGAGTAAAATTCAGACAGCTTGCAGGAGCTGGACTTATACCAGGAGTTAAGAAATCATCTTGGTAATTTGATAGTAGGAAGGAGGATTTTCGTAGATGTATTTAACAGATCCAATTGCTGATATGTTAACAAGAATCAGAAATGCAAATGCAGTAATGCATGAAAAAGTAGATGTGCCTCATTCAACTTTAAAAGAAAGATTATCTGAAATTCTAAAAGAAGAAGGATATATAGCAAACTATAAAGTTGTAACTGATGGAAACAAAAAAAGTATCAGAGTATACTTAAAATATGATGGTAAAGATAGAGTTATCAAAGGAATAAAAAGAATTTCTAAACCTGGAAGAAGAGTATATTCTTCAGTAGAAGATATGCCAAGAGTTCTATCAGGACTAGGAATTGCTATTGTATCCACTTCTAAGGGAATCGTTACTGACAGAGTAGCTAGAAGAGAAAACGTAGGTGGAGAAATACTTGCATTTGTTTGGTAATTAAAACTTAGGAGGTGTCTAGTAAATGTCAAGAGTAGGTAAAAAACCTATCGTTGTGCCTTCTGGAGTTGAAGTTACAGTTAATGGAAATGAAGTTACTGTAAAAGGACCTAAAGGTACATTAAAAAAAGAATTTAACAAAGAATTAACAATAAAATATACTAAAGAAGAAAAGCATCATGAAGTTGTAAATGAAATCGTAGTTGAAAGACCTAACGACTTACCAGAAGTTAGAGCTATTCACGGAACAACTAGAGCTCTAATCCATAACATGGTTGTTGGAGTTTCTGAAGGTTTCAAGAAAACTTTAAATTTAGTAGGGGTTGGATACAGAGCTGCTGAGAAAGGAAAAGGACTAGAATTATCTCTAGGATATTCTCACCCTATCATCATCGATGAAATTCCTGGAATCAAATTTACTGTAGAAAAAAATACTACTGTACATGTTGAAGGAATCGAAAAAGATGTAGTAGGTCAAGTAGCTGCTGACATCAGAGCAAAAAGAGCTCCAGAACCTTATAAAGGAAAAGGAGTTAAATATGCTGATGAAGTTATCAGAAGAAAAGAAGGTAAAAAGTCGTAAGATAGCTTAACTAATAAGACTATAAGGAGGTAAGACAGTTGTTTAAGAAGGTAGATAGACAAGCTGTAAGAACAAGAAAGCATCTAGCAATCAGAAATAAAATTTCTGGTACAGCTGATAGACCTAGACTTTCTGTATATAGATCAAACAACAATATCTTTGCTCAATTAATCGACGATGTGAATGGAGTAACATTAGTTTCTGCATCTACAATAGATAAAGAATTAAAAGCAAATATTGCGAATGGTGGAAATGTTGAAGCTGCAAAATCTGTAGGTAAAGCACTTGCAGAAAGAGCAACAGCTAAAGGAATAACAGCTATAGTTTTTGATAGATCTGGGTATAAATACACAGGAAGAATAGCCGCTCTTGCAGAAGCAGCTAGAGAAGCAGGATTAAGCTTCTAAATCTTTTAGAGAGGAGGATTTCACTTGTCTAAGTTAGCAAATAGAGAAGAAAAACAATATCAAGAAAAATTATTGAAGATATCAAGAGTTTCTAAGACAACTAAAGGAGGAAGAACAATATCTTTCTCAGTTTTAGCTGCTATTGGAGACGGAGAAGGAAAAGTTGGATTAGGATTAGGGAAAGCAAATGGTGTTCCTGATGCTATAAAAAAAGCTATTTCTTCTGCTAAAAAGAACATGGTAGATGTTTCTTTAAAAGGAAAAACTATTCCTCACGAAATCGTTGGGAAATGGGGAGCAACATCTCTATGGATGGCACCAGCTTATGAAGGAACTGGAGTAATTGCTGGATCTGCAGCAAGAGAAATATTAGAACTTGTAGGAGTTCACGATATTCTTACTAAAATCAAAGGTTCAAGAAATAAGCACAATGTAGCAAGAGCTACTGTTGAAGCGTTAAAATTACTTAGAACAGCTGAACAAATAGCTGCACTAAGAGGAAAAGAAGTTAAAGATATCTTAAGCTAGGAGGGAATTTAGATGGTAAAGCTTAGAATAGAGCTTGTAAAAAGCATAATCGGAAGAAAGCCTAACCACATAGCAACTGTAAAGTCGCTAGGGCTTAAGAAGATGAATGATGTAGTGGAGCATGTTGAAACTCCTGAATTAAAAGGAAAACTTGCTCAAGTTTCTTACTTACTTAAAGTAGAGGAGGTGCAAGCATAAGATGAAATTAAATGAATTAATGCCTTCTGTACCTAGAAAAGCAAGAAAAAGAGTTGGAAGAGGAGAATCTTCAGGATTAGGAAAAACATCTGGAAAAGGAAGTAACGGACAAAACTCAAGAGCAGGTGGAGGAGTTAAAACTTACTTCGAAGGTGGACAAATGCCTATCTATAGAAGAGTTCCAAAAAGAGGTTTCTCTAACGCTATATTCAAAAAAGACTATGCTTTAATAAGCTTAGATTTATTAAATAAATTTGAAGATGGAGCAGTAGTTACTCCAGAACTTTTATTCGAAACTGGATTAGTAAGAGAATTAAAAGATGGAATCAAAGTTTTAGGAAATGGAACTTTAGATAAAAAAGTAACTGTAAAAGCTCACAAAGTTTCTGCATCTGCTAAAGCAGCTATCGAAGCTAAAGGTGGATCTGTAGAAATTATAGAAGTTAAAACTTTTGCTGATGTTGCTAAAAACAATAAGTAAGAATAATTTAACTTGTTAGTTTACAAAGCGGGGTGAAGTTGTTTTGACTTTGATGGAAAAATTTACAGCAAAATTGAGTAGCATCTATCATATTCCTGAGCTTAGGGATAGAATTATCTTCACCTTGTTAATGTTCTTAGTTGCTAGAGTTGGAACATATATTCCAGCTCCTGGCATAGATGTAGACAGACTTACGGCTATGACAGAGCAAAGCGATATACTAGGATACATTAATATGTTTTCAGGTGGAGCTTTTAAAAGAGTTTCTATCTTTGCTCTAGGAATAGTTCCTTATATTAATGCCTCAATAGTATTCAGCCTTTTAGCTGTTATTATTCCGAAAATTGAAGAGATTCAAAAAGAGGGAGAGGCAGGAAGAAACAGAATCACTCAATGGACTAGATACTTGACAATAGCTATCGCCGTTGTTCAAGGATTTGGTGTTTGTATGTGGTTACAATCTGTAGGTCTTGTTACTACACCTGGAGTAATGTTCTTCTTAACAACTATAGTTACTTTAACTGCTGGTACTGTTTTCCTAATGTGGATAGGGGAACAAATATCAATAAAAGGTATAGGAAATGGAGTTTCTTTATTGATCTTCCTAAATGTAATTTCTGGTGGACCAGCTAATGTTTCTCAGACAATTCAAAAATTAGGAACAAGTAAGTTTCTTATTCCAATACTATTATTAATAGCAGCAGCAGCAGTAATTACAGTTGCAGGAATAGTTGTATTCCAATTGGGACAAAGAAAAATACCTATTCACTATGTAGGAAAAGGATTTAATGGAAGAGGTGGAATGGGACAAAACTCATACATACCTTTAAAACTTAACAGTGCAGGAGTAATGCCTGTTATCTTTGCATCAGTAGTTATGATGATTCCATCAGTAATAATAAATGCAATTCCATCAGAATACACTTTTAAAACTACATTAGCAATGGTATTTAGTCAAAATCATCCAGTATATATGATTTTATATGCTGCAGTGATTATTTTCTTCTCATTCTTCTACACTGCAATAGTATTTGATCCTGAAAAGGTAGCAGATAACTTAAAGCAAGGTGGAGGAACAATACCTGGAATAAGACCAGGAAATGAAACAGTTGAGTATTTAGAAGGTGTTGTCACAAGAATTACTTGGGGTGGTGCTTTCTTCTTAGCAGCAATATCAATACTTCCATATGCTATATTTACTGCATTTAATCTTCCAGTTTTCTTCGGAGGAACAGGAATAATAATTGTGGTTGGAGTAGCAATTGATACTGTTCAACAAATTAATGCTCATCTTGTAATGAGAGAATACAAAGGATTTATATAAAGCTTTATATAAAAAACACAACTGTATGGTTGTGTTTTTTTATATTATAAATATTTTTTCGGAGGTCAAAATGGTTAAATTAACTGAAGAAGATAAGAAGTTTATTAATGAGAATTTTGATGAGGCTGAAGATATGATAAGATATTATGATATAGAAGGTGTGTTAATAACAATAGCCAAAGCTATTGCTAGTTACGGTTATGATGAAGAGTATGATATGAATGAATTTGGAGAAGCAGCTCAAGAAGTTTATACAAGAATCTATAAAAATAATATAGATAAACTATAATTTCCAAAAGTAGAGGAGTGTAAACGACTACTACATTTGAGACACAGAAACGGAGTTTCTGTGATCCTTAATTTTCTTTTTTAGCTCAGTTATCTAGCACATTGCTAGGTTTTGACAAAGTACCTTTGTTATTTACGTTAATTAGTCAATTTCAGCTCTTCCTATTTCTTTTAAATATCAGCTAAATTCCATGTCAAAGAATAAAGAGAGAGTAACACTCATCTGACTAAAATTCCGAAACTTGACTTCGTCTTCAAACACGTCGGAATTTTTAGCGTCAGATTTCGTAACTCTCTCTAATATTCTTCTCCAAATTACATTTAGCTGATATTAGGAATTATCCCTAACATCAAGTTGACGTAATTCGGAAGTGAATATTAGAAGGCCTCAGCGAAATGCAGTTAAGAAAATGCAACGTGTTTGAGCGAGCTTGCGAGTGAGTTTTGCATTTTCAACGGAATGAGCTATAGGGATTCTTTATTCACTGACATGGAGACAACTTGATGTTAAAAAATATAAGTTTTGTTAATGTAAATTAGAACGATAAATTATAGTTTAGTTTATTAAAAACGTGCATTTTTCCTAAAGTTATAGTATAATAATAAAGT
Source organism: Fusobacterium varium (assembly GCA_021531615.1). NCBI lineage: Bacteria > Fusobacteriati > Fusobacteriota > Fusobacteriia > Fusobacteriales > Fusobacteriaceae > Fusobacterium > Fusobacterium varium. The sequence continues at coordinate 13,470 of JADYUE010000042.1, forward strand.
AATAAAAAAAATATTTTAAGGAGATGTTGCAATATGAATATTATGTTATTTGGTGCACCAGGTGCAGGAAAAGGAACTCAAGCTAAATTCCTTATTGAAAAATATGGAATTCCTCAAATCTCAACAGGAGATATCCTAAGAGCAGCTATAAAAGAGGGAACTGCTATGGGACTTGAAGCTAAAAGATTTATGGATGAAGGAAAATTAGTTCCAGATTCAACTATTATAGGAATAATCAAAGATAGATTATCTCAAGAAGATTGTAAAAAAGGATTCATTTTAGATGGATTCCCAAGAACAATAGCTCAAGCTGAAGCTTTAGAAGTATTAATGAAAGAAATGGGAATAACTTTAGATAAAGTTATCTCTTTAAATGTACCAGATGAATTAATCGTTGGAAGAGTAACTGGAAGAAAAGTATGTCCAGCTTGTGGAGCATCTTTCCATGTTGAATTCAACCCACCAAAAGTAGAAGGAAAATGTGATCTTTGTGGAGCAGATCTTATCACTAGAAAAGATGATAATGCTGAAACTGTAACAAAAAGATTAGGAGAATATCACTCTCAAACAGCTCCATTATTTGATTTCTATCAAGAAAGAGGAGTACTTGTTGATATAGATGGTACTAAATCAGTTGAAGCTATAACAAAAGAGATTTTCGATATTCTTGGATAGTATTATTTAATTAGAAAGGAAGTTGAAATGTCACTTATAAAAAGTTTAGATGAAATTGAACAAATTAGAAAAGCAAACCAAATTATTGCTAGATTATATAGAGATGTTTTACCTCAATATATAAAAGCAGGAATTTCTACTGGAGAGATAAATAAGATAGTAGAGGATTATATTAGATCACAAGGGGCAAGACCAGCATGTATAGGTGTTGATGGAATGTATATGCCATTTCCAGCAGGAACTTGTATATCTGTAAATGAGGAAGTTGTTCATGGAATACCTGGAGATAGAATATTACAAGAGGGTGACATAGTTAGTGTAGATACTGTTACTGAACTTAATGGATTTTTTGGAGATTCAGCTATAACTTATGCAGTTGGAGAGATTGATGAAGAATCAAGAAGATTGTTAGAAGTTACTGAAAAATCTAGAGAGATCGGAATTGAAATGGCAGTAGTTGGAAACAGAATTGGTGATATAGGACATGCAATTCAAAGCTATGTAGAGAAAAATGGATTTACTGTTGTAAGAGATTTTGCTGGACATGGAGTTGGACATTCTATGCACGAAGATCCTATTATTGCTAACTTTGGAAGAAAAGGTAGAGGAATAAAGATCGAAAATGGAATGGTATTAGCTATTGAACCAATGGTAAATGCAGGATCATATAAGATCAATGTAAAAGAGGACGGATGGACTATTGTAACTAGAGATGGAAAGAGATCTGCACACTTTGAACACTCTATTGCAATCGTTGATGGAAAGCCAGTAATTTTAAGTGAATTATAGGAAAAATTTAAAAGAAAAAACTGGACTTTTTGTGTTTTAGGTGATATAATAAAACGAAGTTCTGTTCGATAGGAGGAATTATGTCGAAAAAAGATGTTATCGAATTAGAAGGTACTATTTTAGAGGCCCTTCCAAATGCAATGTTTAAAGTTGAATTAGAGAATGGTCATACTATTTTAGGCCACATTTCTGGGAAAATGAGAATGAACTATATCAAAATTTTACCTGGAGATGGAGTAACTGTACAAATCTCTCCTTATGACTTGTCAAGGGGTAGAATAGTATACAGAAAGAAAAATTAATTTAATCACGAAAGGAGGCAGACTAGTGAAAGTAAGAGTATCAGTTAAACCTATTTGTGACAAGTGTAAAGTTATCAAGAGACATGGGAAAGTAAGAGTAATTTGTGAAAACCCAAAACATAAACAAGTTCAAGGATAATTTTACTAAAGAGAGTTTGTTAAAAAGTACTGATAATGGAGTGCTGTAAAGATATGGTGGCTGTAGAGTCATCCCCATAATCTGGAAATGGGCCATATCGAGGAAAGTATTTAGCTGGTTATTATACTAGCAAAATATATAAATTTTCGAAAGAGGAGGAAACAATTTTGGCTAGAATAGCAGGAGTAGATATCCCAAGAAACAAAAGAGTTGAGATAGCTCTAACTTACATTTACGGAATCGGAAAACCAACTTCACAAAAAGTATTAACAGAAGCTGGAGTTAACTTCGATACAAGAGTTAAGGATTTAACTGAAGAAGAAGTAAACAAAATCAGAGCCATTGTAGAAACTATTAAGGTAGAGGGAGATCTTAGAAAAGAAGTAAGACTTTCTATAAAAAGACTTATGGATATCAAATGTTACAGAGGATTAAGACACAAAATGAATCTACCTGTAAGAGGACAAAGTTCAAAAACTAACGCAAGAACTGTTAAAGGTCCTAAAAAACCAATCAAAAAATAATTAGAGCATTTTAGAGAATTATAGAGTATTTTGTAATTAATTAGCAAGGGAGGTAGCTTAAGTTGGCTAAGAAAAAAGTAGCTAAGATCAAAAAGAAATTGAAAAATATTCCTAACGGAGTTGCTCATATACACTCAACTTTCAACAACACTATAGTTGCTATTACTGATGCAGAAGGTAAAGTTGTAAGCTGGAAATCAGGAGGTACTTCTGGATTCAAAGGTACTAAGAAAGGAACTCCATTTGCAGCTCAAATCGCAGCTGAACAAGCAGCAAATATAGCTATGGAAAATGGAATGAAAAAAGTAGAAGTAAAAGTGAAAGGTCCAGGTTCTGGAAGAGAAGCTTGTATCAGATCTTTACAAGCAGCTGGATTAGAAGTAACTAAAATCACTGACGTTACTCCAGTTCCACACAATGGTTGTAGACCACCAAAAAGAAGAAGAGTTTAATCTCACTTTATTTTGAAATTTGAAAAAAGTATCTGAAAAATTGAATACAAAGGAGGAATATTTAAAAAATGGCAAGAAATAGACAGCCTGTATTGAAGAAATGTAGAGCTCTAGGTATTGATCCTGTTGTTTTAGGTGTTAACAAGTCTTCAAAAAGAGGACCTAGACCTAATGCAAACAAAAAACCTACAGAATATGCAGTTCAATTAAGAGAAAAACAAAAAGCTAAATTTATATATAACGTAATGGAAAAACAATTCAGAAAAATATACGAGGAAGCAGCTAGAAAACTTGGAGTTACTGGTTTGACTTTAATCGAATACTTAGAAAGAAGACTTGAAAATGTAGTTTACAGACTTGGGTTTGCTAAAACTAGAAGACAAGCTAGACAAGTTGTGTCTCACGGACATGTTGCTGTAAACGGAAGAAGAGTTAATATCGCTTCTTACAGAGTAAAAGTAGGAGATGTAATATCTATAATAGAAAATTCTAAAAACTTAGATATCATCAAAACTGCTGTAGAAGATGCTAGAGTTCCAGCTTGGTTAGAGCTAGACAAAGCAGCATTCTCTGGAAAAGTTCTTCAAAATCCAACTAAAGATGACTTAGATTTCGATCTAAACGAATCATTAATAGTTGAATTCTACTCTAGATAATAAGCCCTTTTAATAGGAGTTGATTTAATGTTAAAAATTGAAAAACATGCAAGGGGTATTAATATTACCGAAGTAAAAGAGAGTGAATTTAAAGGACAATATATTGTTGAACCTTTATATAGAGGCTATGGGCATACTGTTGGTAATGCTTTGAGAAGAGTTTTACTTTCTTCTATCCCAGGAGCTGCTATTAAAGGAATAAGAATAGACGGTGTTTTAAGCGAATTCTCAGTTATGGACGGAGTTAAAGAAGCTGTTACTGAAATAATCCTTAATATTAAAGAGGTTGTTGTTAAAGCTGAAACTACTGGTGAAAGAAGAATGACACTTTCTGTAAAAGGACCAAAAGTAGTAACTGCTGCTGATATAATACCAGATGTAGGAATAGAAATAGTAAATCCTGAGCAAGTTATTTGTACAATAACTACAGATAGAGAACTTGACATGGAATTTTTAGTTGATACAGGAGAAGGATTTGTTGTATCAGAAGAGATCGAAAAGAAAGATTGGCCAGTTGATTATATAGCTATTGACGCTATCTATACTCCAATCAGAAAAGTTTCTTATAGCATTCAAGATACTATGGTAGGAAGAATGACTGATTTCGACAAACTTACTTTAGATGTAGAGACTGATGGAAGTATAGAAATTAGAGATGCACTATCTTATGCAGTAGAGTTATTAAAATTACATTTTGATCCATTCTTAGAATTAGGAAACAAAATGGAAAATCTAAGAGCTGAAGCTGAAGAAGAAGAAGAAACTTCTGTAAGCCATGCTAAAGATGATAATATTTTAAATACTAAGATAGAAGAACTTGATTTAACAGTTAGATCATTTAACTGCTTAAAGAAAGCTGGAATAGAAGAAGTAAGTCAATTGGCTAAATTGTCATTAAACGAACTTCTAAAAATTAAGAACCTAGGAAGAAAATCTTTAGATGAGATCCTAGAGAAAATGAAAGAATTAGGATATGATCTATCACAAAATGGATCTCCTGAATAAGAAGACAAGGAGGATAGCTAACTAATGAATCACAATAAGTCATATAGAAAGTTAGGAAGAAGAGCTGACCACAGAAAAGCTATGCTAAAAAACTTAACTATATCTTTATTAAGTGCTGAAAGAATAGAAACTACTGTAACAAGAGCTAAAGAATTAAGAAAATTCGCTGAAAGAATGATAACTTTCGGAAAGAAAAATACTTTAGCATCTAGAAGAAACGCTTTTGCTTTCTTAAGAAATGAAGAAGTTGTAGCTAAATTATTCAACGAAATAGCTCCAAAATATGCTGAAAGAAATGGTGGATACACTAGAATCATCAAAACATCTGTTAGAAAAGGTGACTCAGCAGAAATGGCTATAATCGAATTAGTATAATAATTAGATTATATATATGAAGAGAGACTGAAAAAGTCTCTCTTTTTTTAATCTTTCTAATTATTTTTGATTTTTAATTAAAAAGTGCTTGAAAATATTACATTTATGGGGTATAATAGTGTCAATTGTTCTAAGTTACTGATGTTAAATAAAATTATAGTTTTAATTCTATAATTTTGATTAATTTCTTCAATGCTGAACGAGAATTTTTTTTGATTTTTTTGGAGGTTTTAAAATGCTTAAAGGAACAGTAAAATGGTTTAACAAAGAAAAAGGATTTGGATTTTTAACTAGTGAAGATGGACAAGATTATTTCGTACACTTTACTGGAATAGTTGGAGAAGGATTCAGAACTTTAGAAGAAGGTCAAGAAGTAACTTTTGAAGTATCAGAAGGTAAAAAAGGACCTATGGCAGTAGAAGTTTCTGTTGCTAAATAGTTAATCACATAATAAAAAAATTAAGAGGTCAGTATCTGACCTCTTTTTTAGTATATTTTTTAAACTATAATTTATCATTCTAATTTACGTTTACAAAACTTATATTTTTTAACATCAATTTGACTC
>JADYUE010000043.1 GCA_021531615.1 Fusobacterium varium
GCGTAGTGTTTCTACGTCTACGTACAAGTTTCCCTATACGCTTACTATTCTAGTCAATTCATCTCACGACTAAAGTCACCAGTGTTCTTGACTAGTTTAATAAAAAAAATTATCCATATTTATCTCCTTTTCAATATTTTTATATAAAAAATTATACTATTATAGCCTTTATTTGTCAAATTTAGAATTATATTCAACAAAAAAAATACCAATAAAAAATTATTTTCTTACTGGTATTTTTTCTATTACTATAAAGCTAATTTATATATTTCTATTACATCTTCCTTGCTTAATTTTTTCATTGACCCTATTCTTCCTCTGAAAGTTGCATTTCCTGCCATCAACTCAAAATTAGAATCATCAATGTTTATCTCTCTCAGATTAGCTGGACAACCTAATGAAATAAAGAACTCTTGTGTTTTTTCTATTGCTTTCTCTGCTATCTCTCTATCGCTTCCACTTAAATTCCAAATATTTTTTCCATAATCTACAAATCTATGGATATTTTCATCTGATAATACATATTTCATCCAAGCTGGTGTAATTATTCCCAATCCAATTCCATGAGTTATATCATATACAGCACTTAATTGATGTTCTATTTGATGAGTTGCCCAATCTGTTGACTCTTTTCCATAATCTACAAGATCATTTAGTGCTAAAGAACTTGTCCACATAATATTTGCTCTTGCTTCATAATCTCTTGGATTTTCTATTGCTATCGGAGCATAGTGAATTATTGTTTTCATCAATCCTTCTATCACTCTATTTTGTAAAAATCCATCTTTTTCCACAGAAAAATATTGTTCAAACAAGTGGCTCATTATATCTATTGCTCCAGCACAAGTTTGGTATTTACTTACTGAATATGTGTACTCAGGATCTTCAACTGAAAAAACTGGTTTTAATCTATCATGAGTAAATCCCATTTTCATATTAGTTGCTAAATTTGAAATAACTGCACTTCCATTCATCTCACTTCCTGTTGCTGCCAATGTAAGTATAGAAGCTACTGGTGTTACATCTTTTATCAATTTATATTTTCTATCAATATAGAAATCTTGCCAGAAATCTCCATCATATTTACTTTGAAGAGCTATTGCCTTTGAACAATCTATTGTACTTCCTCCACCCATAGCTAAAATTAGATCTATTCCATGTTTTTTACATAGATCAGCTCCATGATAAACTGTTTCTGTTCTAGGGTTTGGATCTACTCCAGCTACTTCAAAATACTCTATCTCATGTGCTTTTAAAATTTCTATTACTTTATCATAAATTCCATTTGATTTTATACTACCTTTTCCATATACAAGTAAAACTTTTTTCCCATACTTTAAAATCTCTGGACCTATTTTTTCTACTTGACCTTTACCAAAAAATATCTTTGTAGGAATGTTATACACAAAATTTTTCATACTACTTCCTCCTAAATTATAAGTTATAATTTAGTATAGCATTTATATATAAAAAGGAATAGAAAATATTTCCTATTCCTCTAATTAAATTTAAAATTTTTTAATTTTCTATTCTGTTATCATTCCTTTTTCGATTAAAATCTTTTTAGAATGTTCATCTGCTGGTTCCCAACCATTTTCTAATAATTTTGATGTATATACTTTATTATAGAAAAATGCTAAAACAATATTTGAAACTCCACAAGTTACACAACCTACAACAAACATTATTATTGCCCATAACCAATCTCCTCTAAATAAAGGAACAAAAAGTCCAAAGAAAAATGTTGTCCAAGAAAAACCAACTAATCCTTTTTTTGTTAAATTACCTTTTTTTAAACTTAACTCTGTAGCCATAATTTTTCCCCCTATATCTGATTATTAATATCTTCTTACAAAGAGTATATAATATTTATAATTTATTTTCAACTAATATTATTCTTATTAATATTCGTTTTTTACCAAAAGAAAAAAGGACAATCTTTCGATTGTCCTAATTATCTTAATTACATAAATTTAACAAATAATGGTACTAGTACAAGAGCAACAATACTCATTAATTTAATAAGGATGTTTAGAGCTGGTCCAGAAGTATCTTTGAATGGATCTCCTACTGTATCTCCAACTACTGCTGCTTTATGTCTGTCAGAACCTTTACCGTCACCTTTGTATCCAGCTTCGATTTGTTTCTTAGCGTTGTCCCAAGCTCCTCCAGCGTTAGCCATCATGATAGCCATAAGTACACCAGTTACAAGAGATCCAGCTAGTAATCCTCCAAGAGCTGCTACTGACCAAAGTCCAATTCCTACTGGAACAACTATAGCAAGGATTCCAGGTAGAATCATTTCTTTTAATGAAGAGTGAGTAGAAATTTCAACACATCTCTTATAGTCAGGTTTTCCTTTTCCTTCCATGATTCCAGGAATTTCTCTAAATTGTCTTCTAACTTCTTCAACCATTTCCATAGCTGCTTTACCAACTGCAGTCATAGTAAGAGCTGAGAATAAGAATGTTAACATTCCTCCGATGAATAGTCCAACTATAACTTCTGGGTTAGTTACTTCAATAACGAAGTCGAAGTCTGTAGAAGCTTGAACTGCTTCTTTATAAGCTGCAAATAGAGATAGAGCTGTAAGAGCTGCTGATCCAATAGCGAATCCTTTTCCAACTGCTGCTGTTGAGTTTCCAACTGCGTCAAGTTTATCTGTACATTCTCTTACTTCGTGAGGTAATTCAGACATTTCTGCGATTCCTCCAGCGTTATCTGCTACTGGTCCATAAGCGTCAACTGCAACAACCATTCCTGTACTTGCTAGCATTCCAACTGCTGCTACTGAAATTCCATAGATTCCTGAGATATCTTTAGATGCCATGTAAGCAACGATAATAGCGATAGCAATTATAACGATAGGTGCAACTGTTGATTCCATTCCAACTGCTAATCCTTCGATTATAGTTGTAGCTGGTCCAGTTTTAGCAGCATCAGCAATTCTGTTAACTGCTTTTTTACCAGTATCTGTATATAGTCCTGTGAAGTATGCTATGATTAATCCTGCCACTAGTCCAGCAACGATAGCATAGAATATTCCCATTTCTAATCCTAAGTATTTAATAATTCCAAATGAAGCAACTAGAGAAAGTACTCCAGCAATTCTTGTTCCGTTTTCAAGTTTGTGGTAAACTTCATCAGGATTGTTAGTTTTAACTGTTAATGTAGCTATAACTGAAGTTACAATTCCGAAAGCAGCGATTAATAGAGGTGCAACTAGGTATCCAACATTTCCTCTTGATGCTGCTAAAGTAGCTCCAATTGTCATAGCAGCGATTATTGATCCAACATAAGATTCAAATAAGTCTGCTCCCATTCCAGCAACGTCTCCAACGTTATCTCCAACGTTGTCAGCGATTGTAGCAGGGTTTCTAGGGTCATCTTCAGGGATTCCAGCTTCTACTTTACCAACAAGGTCAGCTCCAACGTCTGCAGCTTTAGTGTAGATTCCTCCTCCAACTCTTGCAAATAGAGCGATTGATGAAGCTCCCATTCCGAATCCAGTAACGATTGACATATCAGCATTGAATATCATTATCATAACTGTTAATAAAAGCATTCCAAGTCCAACAACAGAAAGACCCATTACAGCTCCTCCAGCAAATGCAACGTCTAGAGCTTTTGAAAGTCCTCCTTCTTTAGCAGCTATTGAAGTTCTTCCGTTTGCTTTAGTAGCAATTCTCATTCCTACGTTTCCAGCGATTGCAGAAGTAATAGCTCCACATACGAATGTGATAGCAACTTTAGGGCTTAAGAAAATTCCTAATAATACAGCAACTGCGATTACAAAATATACTAGTATTTTGTATTCAGCAACTAGGAAAGCCATAGCTCCCTCTCTAATAGCATCAGTTATTTCTGCTACTCTTGGAATGTTAATTTGATAACTTTCCACTTTTTTAGAATAACCAAATGCTGCAATTAGAGCTATAATCCCAGCGGCTATCCCAACGTAAATAAACATTTGTTCCATTTAGATAATCCTCCTAATATATTAATTATTAATTTACACACACTACATTATATTTGAAAAATTAAATTATTACAAGTATTTTTATTTAAATTTTCTTTTATTTTTCAAAAAATTCAAGATTTTTTGACTTAAAAATTCTCATGTCTTTATCTACTACTAAAACTTTCATTTTTTGATCTTTTTCAGCATAAGAAATAATCTTTTCTATAGGCATAGTAAAGAATGCTGTTGAGTACATATCAGCTATAAAAGCATTGTCACAAATTACAAGAACCATTTTTTTATCAACTATAGGACACCCTGTTGTCTTATCTAAAATATGATGGTATCTTTCTCCATCTATTTCAACATAGGTTTGATAATCTCCAGATACTCCCATACTCTCATCATTAAGCTCAACTACACCTAATATCTGATCTGGAGATTGAGGATTTTGTACCCCTATTCTCCAAGGTTTCTTTTCTGGCTTTGTTCCTATTACATCAATACTTGAGATACTTGTAATAAAGGCACTTTTTATTCCAGCTTCTTTCAATTTTTCTTTAGCTTTTTGTACAGCATATCCCTTTAAAAATGATCCTGTATCTATACTTTTTACTGGAGATTCTATTATTAAATTATCTCCTTCAATCTTAACCTTTGAAAAATCTATTGTTTCTTGAGCTTTTTTTATCTCTTCAAATGTAGGGACAGATAATTTTCCTACCTCTCCAAATCCCCATACTTTTAAAAGAGGCTCTATTGTTATATCATACTTTCTATTTGAAAGTTCATACATCTTATTTACTTCATTAAATAGGTATTTTCCCTCTTCATCTAATTTTACACTTTTATCTTCTGATGAGTTTAATTTACCTATAACACTTTCTAGAACTTTACTATTAAACTTACTATCTATTCTAGCAATCTCATTAAAAGCTTTTTCTATAGATTGTCTAGCTAATTTTTCATCACTATCATAAACAGTTATTCTTATATATGTTCCAAAAAGAAATTTTTCACTTTCAATTTTTTTTACTTCTTTACCACAACTTAATAAAAATATGAGAGAGAAAAAAAGAATAAAAAGTTTTTTTAACATTTTATTCCTCAACTTTTCCTTCTGCAAACTCATATCCTATTTTTCCATCAAGTATCTCTCTAAAAGCTTTTTTAACATCAGTATCTTTTTTACTGCATTTAGTTAATAATTGATCTCCTTTTCCAATCTCTCTTGCTCTTTGTCCACTTATAATAGTTAAAATATATTTATTTGGTATTTTTTCTAAAAGTTCATCATAAATTATCTCTTTTTTCATAATATCCCTCCTATTTACTCTTCTCTTCAATAATTTTTTTCAACTCTTCACATGCTTGTTCAACAGTATAATTTATTATTGTCATATCATACTCTTTTTCGTACTCTAATTCTTTTATAGAGTTAGCAAGTCTTAATTGAATAGTCTCTTCACTATCTGTTTTTCTTCCTCTTAATCTTGCTTCTAAATCTGCATTAGTAGGAGTTTTAAAGAATATAAGATTTGCATCTGGGTATTGATCTCTAACTTGTAGTCCACCTTGTACATCTATCTCTAGTATTACATTTTCTCCCTTAGCTAATCTATTTTCAACCTCTGATTTTAAAGTTCCGTAGTAATTTCCATGTACTGTAGCATATTCTAAAAAATCTCCATTTTTTTCTTTTCTTAAAAATTCCTCTTTAGTTAAAAAATAGTAATCTCTTCCATCTACTTCTCCTGTTCTAGGCTCTCTAGTAGTAGCAGAAGTTGCTAAATTAATTCCAAGCATTTTGCGAACCAATCTGCATATAGTTGATTTCCCAGCTCCACTTGGTCCAGATACTACATATAGATTTCCTTTTGACATCGTTACTCTCCTTTTCCTATTCTCAATGATATGGTTTCTGGATTTATAGCTGACATTATCACATGATTTGAGTCAGTTATTATTAAGGTTTTTGTTTTCTTTCCAAGAGTGGCATCTATCAAACGATTTTCAAGTTTTGCTTCCTCTCTCAATCTTCTACTTGGTGCTGAATCAGGATTTATAATAGCTACTATTCTCTCATCCATTACCATATTGTTAAACCCTATATTCACTGGCTTCATGTAATTGCCCTCCTATTCAATATTCATAGCTTGTTCTCTTATCTTTTCCAATTCATTTTTACTCTCTACAACTAATTTAGAAATATCATATAAGTTGCATTTTACCCCTGTTGTATTTAGCTCTCTAAAAATCTCTTGAAGAATAAAATCAATCTTTTTCCCAATAGCAATTTCAGAACTATTCATTTCTAATTTTAATTGTGTTAAATGACTATCCAATCTTGAAATTTCTTCTGAGATATCTGATTTATCTGTAAATAATAGAATCTCTTTTAAAATATCTTCCTCTTTAAATTCTACTTCTTCTTTTATCTTTTCAAGTCTCTCTAATAATTTTGCTTTGTAATTACTTACTACTATATCTTTAAACTTTTTAATTTCCTCTATCTTACTTTCAAGAACCTCTATTCTCTCCATAAAATAAAGTCTTAGTCTATTTCCCTCATCCTCTTTAGTCTTTATAAATCCAACTAAAAGTTCTTGTATCTTCTCTAAAATAAATTTTGAATACTCATTTTCATCTATTTCAAAATCATTTTTCTTTATTACATTTAAATTTCTAACTAAAATGTCCATTTTATTTGTAAATTTTTCATCAAAGTCATTTTCCATCTCTTTTAGAATCTTCATATAAGCTGAACTTAGACTTCTATCATAATCGAAGATCTCTCCAAGTTCTCTCTTATCTTCAAATTCTATTTTTAGATCTAATGATCCTCTACTTATTTTTGAGGCTACTTCTGTTCTTATAGCATTTTCCAAAAAATTTAAATTGTATGGAAGTTTTATTTTTAAATTTAAATTTTTATTATTAACACTTTTTAGCTCTAAATTAATAGCAAACTTTTCATCTTCAAAATTAAGTTTAGAATAACCTGTCATACTTCTCATATTTTTTCCTCCAAGAACAATAAAATAATACAGGAATAGGCGACTATATTATGTCGCCTATTCTTATTTTATTATTCTTCTTCTGATAATTTTTTAACTCTTATCTTCTTATATGCACTGAATCCAGTTCCAGCAGGTATCTTCTTACCGATGATTACGTTTTCTTTCAATCCTTCTAAGAAGTCAATTTTTCCTTCAATAGCAGCATTTGAAAGTACTTTTGTAGTTTCTTGGAATGATGCAGCAGAGATAAAGCTTCCTGTATTTACAGCAGCTTTAGTAATACCTTGAATAATTGGCTCATATTGAATTAATGGTTTTCCTAATTCTTTTAATCTTGCATTTTCTAGGTCTACTACTCTCTTTTCAACTACTTCATCTTCTAAGAATAGAGATGCTCCTGAATCGATTATTCTTACTTTCTTAAACATTTGTTTAACGATGATCTCAATGTGCTTGTCGTTAACTCCAACTCCTTGGTCTCTATACACTTGTTGTACTGACTCAAGGATAAATTGTTCTGCAGCTACAAGTCCTTTGATATTTAAGATGTCAAATGGAGAGATTGCTCCTTCTGTAATCTTATCTCCAGCTTTAACAAGCATACCATCTGTTACAACTAAACGTTCTCCAACTGGTACTAAGTATTCTTTAAAGTCTTTTGAGTCACTTGTAGATTTAACTAAAATAACTCTCATACCTTTTTTCTTCTTACCAGTAACTTCTACTTTTCCTTCTATTTCAGTAAGCATTGCTTTACCTTTAGGATTTCTTGCTTCAAATAGCTCTTGAACTCTTGGAAGACCTCCAGTGATATCTTTTGTTCCGGCTCCTTCTTTGATGATCTTAGCTATTGTTTGACCTTTTTTAACTTCTTCTCCCTCTCTTACCATTAAGTAAGCTCCAAATGGGATAACATAGCTTCCTTTTGCATTTCCTTCATTGTCAAATACAACTACTCTTGGGTTGATATCTCCTGATTCTACTGGTTTAATTGCCATGTATTCAGTAACGTCATACTTTTCATCATAGTTTTCTTTAACATAAAGTTCTCTATATTCAATTCTACCATCTTGGTCAGCAATAATAGGGATGTGGAATGGATCAAATGTTACTAGAGTATCTCCAATTTCAACATTATCTCCCTCTTTAACTTTTAATATAGATCCTGATGGAATTTCATAGTCATAATTTCCAATGATTAATTTAGCTGATTGGCTAACTACGATTTGTTCTCCAGTTTTTTCATTTTCTAGAGTTTTAACATCTCTATAAACTACTTTACCAGAGTTTTCAGCTCTAACTCCACTTACAACTGTTGCTGCTGTTGCAACTCCTCCTGTATGGAACGTTCTCATTGTAAGCTGTGTACCTGGTTCTCCGATTGATTGAGCAGCGATAACTCCAACTGCTTCTCCAAGAAGTATTTCTCTATGGTTAGAAAGGTCCATACCATAACATTTTTGACATACTCCTTTTTCTAGAGAACAAGTTAATGGAGATCTGATTTTAACTTTTCTTATTCCAAGTTCATTGATTTTATCAATTAATTCTTTACCAATCATAGTATTTCTAGTAGCGATTACTTCTCCTTCAAATACTAGATCTTCAGCAAGAACTCTTCCTCTAATTCTTTCATCTAATTTCTCAATTACTTTACCATCTGAAACTAGTTCTCCAACTTCAATTCCTTGAGTTGTTCCACAATCTTCAGCTTTAACAATAACTTCATGAGAAATATCAACAAGTCTTCTTGTTAAGTATCCTGAATCGGCAGTTCTTAGGGCAGTATCTGCTAGTCCTTTTCTAGCTCCATGTGATGACATGAAGAATTCTAATACTGTTAGTCCTTCACGGAAGTTAGCTTTAATAGGTACCTCAATGATTCTTCCTTGTGTATCCGCCATGTTTCCTCTCATGGCAGCAAGTTGTCTCATCTGAGATATGTTACCTCTGGCTCCTGAGTTCGCCATCATGTAAACTGGGTTGAATTGGTCTAGTCCATCCATCATTGCTTTTGTAACAGCTTCAGTAGCTTCTGACCAAACTGCGATTGTTTTTCTGTATCTTTCTTCGTTAATGATTTTTCCTTCTTTATAATCATTATCTATTTCAGCAACTCTTCTATCAGCATCAGCAAGTATTTCTTTCTTAGCTGCAGGAATTTCAAGGTCTTCTATACCTACTGATACCCCTGCCATTGCTCCATAGTGATATCCGAAATCTTTAATCTTATTGATTAATTCAGCTGTTTCAGTAAATCCATGCTCATCATATAATTTAGCGATAAGTTTCTTTAATTGTGATTTACCAAATGTTACATGGTATTGTTTGTCAACTTCAGGTAGGATTTCATTGAACATTAATCTTCCTGGAGTAGTTTCTACCATTTCTCCATTTATTCTTACTTTAATCATTGCATGAGTATCTAGTACTCCATTTTGATATGCAGTAAGTGCTTGTTCTATATTTGAGAATGCTTTTCCTTCTCCTTTAGATCCTGGTCTGTCTTTAGTCATATAGAAACATCCCATAACCATGTCTTGAGATGGAACTGCAATTGGTTCTCCATTTGATGGAGATATGATATTATTTGGTGCTAACATTAATAATTTAGCTTCCATTATAGCTTCTGGAGATAGCATTAAGTGTACTGCCATTTGGTCTCCGTCGAAGTCAGCATTGAATGCAGAACATACTAATGGGTGAAGTCTAATTGCTTTTCCTTCAATTAGTACTGGTTCAAATGCTTGAATAGATAGTCTGTGAAGAGTCGGAGCTCTGTTTAATAGAACTGGGTGATCTTGAATAACATCTTCAATTACATCCCATACTTTATCATCTGCATCTTCAACTAATTTTTTAGCTGTTTTGATGTTTGATGCAAGTTCTCTTTTTACAAGTTCTCTCATAATAAATGGTTTGTATAATTCAAGAGCCATTTTCTTAGGGATTCCACATTGGTTCATTTTTAGAGATGGTCCTACAACGATAACCGATCTCGCTGAGTAGTCAACCCTTTTTCCAAGTAGGTTTTGTCTAAATCTTCCTTGTTTTCCTTTTAACATATCAGATAGAGATTTTAACTCTCTGTTGTTTTGAGCAACAACTGGTTTTCCTCTTCTTCCATTGTCAATTAAAGCATCTACTGCTTCTTGAAGCATTCTTTTTTCATTTTTTACAACGATTTCTGGTGCTTTTATTTCTAAAAGTTTTTTAAGTCTGTTATTTCTGTTGATAACTCTTCTATATAGATCGTTTAAGTCAGAAGTAGCAAATCTTCCTCCATCAAGTTGTACCATAGGTCTTAAATCTGCTGGAATTACTGGAACATTTTTTAGTATCATCCATTCAGGTTTGTTGTTAGATGCTAAGAAGTCTCTAACTATTTTAAGTCTTTTTACAACTTTCTTTCTCTTTTGAGATGAAGTTACATCTTCAAGATCTTTTTCAAGTTCATCTCTAAGAGTTTCAAGATCTGTTTTTTCTAATAATTTAAGGATAGCTTCAGCTCCCATTAAAGCTTCAAACTTATTTCCATATAGTTGTTTATATAATTTATATTCTTTTTCTGTAAGAATTTTTCCTTCTTTTAAGTTACTTTCTCCAGATTCTGTTACTATATATCTAGCAAAATATAATACAGATTCTAATTCTTTTGGAGATAGTCCAATTATTAATGACATTTTATTTGGAGTTCCTTTAGAATACCAAATATGAGAAACTGGTGCAGCAAGTGAGATATGCCCCATTCTTTCTCTTCTTACTTTAGATCTTGTTACTTCTACCTCACACTTTTCACAGATAAGACCTTTATATCTCATTCTTTTGTACTTTCCACAAGCACATTCCCAGTCTTTAGTTGGTCCGAATATTTTTTCGCAGAATAGACCATCTCTTTCTGGATTTAAAGTTCTATAGTTTATAGTTTCAGGTTTTGTAACTTCCCCATATGACCATTCTTCTATCTTTTCAGGGGATGCTAATCTAATTCTTATTTTTTCAAAACTTCTTATTCCCATTAAATGCAAAGCCTCCTTAATTGAGATAAAGCTATTAGATTTATTATTAGGAATAATTTGAGTCTAAACCCAAATTATTCCTTAAGCAGTTATTTCTTATTTAATTAATCTTTTAAATCAGCTAAAGGTGAGTATTCAGTTGTCATATCATCTTTATTTAATTCTTCATCAACATTTATTATATTATCTTCAGAGTCAAATAGTTCTACATCTAGTGCTAATGCTTGGAACTCTTTTAATAATACTTTAAATGATTCTGGTAAATCTGGATCTGGCATCTCTTCACCTTTTATGATAGCCTCATAAGTTTTTGTTCTTCCTGTAACATCGTCTGATTTTACTGTCATCATCTCTTGTAGAATGTTTGATGCTCCATATGCTTCTAGTGCCCAAACTTCCATCTCTCCAAGTCTTTGTCCTCCAAATTGAGCTTTTCCTCCTAGAGGTTGTTGAGTAACTAGAGAGTAAGGTCCAATTGCTCTAGCATGCATTTTATCTTCTACAAGGTGGTGTAGTTTTAACATGTACATTCTTCCAACAGTAACAGGGTTATCAAATTTATCTCCTGTTCTTCCATCATAAAGATCTACTTTTCCGCTTCTAGGGAATCCTAGTTTTTCTAAGTAATCTTTAACTTGTTCTTCTGATGCTCCATCGAATACTGGTGTTGCAATATGTGTTCCACCATTATAATTTCCCATAGCCATACCTAAGTGAACTTCTAGTACTTGTCCTATGTTCATACGTGATGGCACCCCTAGTGGGTTAAGAACAACGTCTAAGTGTGTTCCATCTGCTAAGAATGGCATATCTTCTGCTGGAAGTACTCTTGAAACAACCCCTTTGTTTCCATGACGTCCAGACATCTTATCTCCTACAGTTATTTTTCTCTTTTCAGCTACTAGAACTCTTATAGCTTTGTTTACTCCAGCTTTTAATTCGTCTCCATTTTCTCTAGAAAGCTCTAGTATTTCTACTACAGTTCCTTTAGATCCATGAGGCATTCTTAATGATGTATCTCTTACATCTCTTGCTTTTTCTCCAAAGATAGCTCTTAATAGTTTTTCTTCTGCAGGTGGTTCTGTTTCTCCTTTAGGAGCAGTTTTTCCTACAAGTATATCTCCAGGACCAACTTCTGATCCTACTGTTATTATTCCGTTTGAATCAAGTTTTCTTAAAGCTTCTTCTGAAATGTTAGGGATCTCTCTAGTGATCTCTTCATCTCCAAGTTTAGTATTTCTTGCTTCAATTTCATATTCCTCAACGTGGATAGATGTAAATACATCATCTTTTCTTAATCTATCTGAAATTAGGATGGCGTCTTCGTAGTTATATCCTTCCCAAGGCATGAATGCCATTAGAATATTTCTTCCTAATGCTAAGTCTCCACCTTTTGTAGCTGGTCCATCAGCAATAACTGTTCCAACTTTAACTTCTTCTCCAAGTGAAACTAATGGAGTTTGGTGTAAACACATTGATTGGTTAGATCTTTCGAAGTTTAACATTCTATATTTATGTTCTTTTCCTTCTGGATCTTCAATTATTATTTTCTTAGCATCTACATATACTACTTTTCCATCTGTTTTAGATGTTACTACTGCTCCAGAGTCAACAGCAACTTTTCTTTCTAGTCCTGTTCCAATGTAAGGAGCTTCTGTTCTTAATAATGGTACTGCTTGTCTTTGCATGTTTGATCCCATCAGTGCTCTGTTGGCGTCGTCATGCTCAAGGAATGGAATAAGTCCTGCTGATACAGAAACAACTTGTTTAGGAGAAATATCTAGATAATCAACTTTTTCTCCACTGATATTTACAATTTCATGTCCATATCTACAAACAACATCTCCAAGAAGTTCATTGTTTTCTCCAATTTTTGTATCGGCTTGGGCAATGAATAATCCTTCTTCTTCATCAGCTGCTAAATAATCAACTTGATCAAAATCAGCTTTTCCATCTTTTACTTTTACATATGGAGTTTCAATAAATCCATATTTATTAATTTTAGCATAAATAGCTAGTGATCCAATAAGTCCAATGTTTGGTCCTTCTGGAGTTTCTATAGGACAAATTCTTCCATAGTGAGAATCGTGTACGTCTCTAACCTCGAACCCTGCTCTTTCTCTTGAAAGTCCTCCAGGTCCTAGTGCTGATATTCTTCTTTTGTGAGTAAGCTCAGCTAGTGGGTTTGATTGGTCCATGAATTGTGATAATTGTCCAGAACCAAAGAAATCTAATATTAGAGCATTTAATGGTCTAGTATTTAAAAGTGATTGTGGAGTCAATGTTTCTGAATCTTGCACAGTCATTTTTTCCTTTACCATTTTACCCATTTTAGATAATCCAGCTTTTATTTGCATTAAAAGAAGTTCTCCAACTCCTCTTACACGTCTATTTGAAAGGTTATCTATATCGTCAGTATGTCCATTTCCATTATTTAGGTTAATTACATACTTCATAGTTGCAATGATATCTTCTTTTGTAAGTAAGATTTCATCTTCTGGAACATTAAGTTTTAATCTCTTATTCATTTTATATCTTCCAACTGGCTCAAGATCATATCTTTGAGGGTTGAAGAACATTTGTCTAACAAGTGATTTTGCTGATTCAACAGTTACTAAATCTCCAGGTCTTAATTTTTTAAATACTTCAGTTACAGCTTCTTCTTTTGTAAGTGTACTGTCGTTCATAACAGTATTAGCTAATAGTTTATCTTCTGGTTTTACTTCCCAATAAACAACTTTTTCTACTTTATTATCAATTAAAGATTCTATTAATGCTTCATCAATAAGAGCATCTGCTTCTGCTATAATTTCTCCTGTTTCCTCATCATAGATATCTTCTTTAATAAAGCTTCCTTCAAATCTTGTTCTAATTACACTTAAAAGTTCTTCTCTATTTTTGTATTTTTGGAATATTGAGGCTAAATCTAATTCCTTAGTTTCTAAGAAATAGTCTTTTATCTCTGTATTATTATCAAAAAAATCAATAGCCTTTAGGAATACAGTAGCTAATACTTTTTTCTTTCTGTCTATCTTAACACTTAGGAAATCATTTTTATCAGTTTCAAACTCTAACCAAGTTCCTTTATATGGAATAATTTTTCCTGAGAATAAGTCTTTACCAGTTTGAATATTTATCTCTTTATTAAATGATACTCCAGGAGATCTATGTAATTGTGATACAACAACTCTTTCAGCTCCATTGATTATAAATGTTCCTCTTTCAGTCATTAAAGGAACTTCTCCAAAGTAAACTAGAGATTCTTGTATCTCATTTCCACTCTTTTTATTTGTAAGTCTTAATCTTACTTTTAAAGAACCAGAGTAAGTCTTTCCTCTTTTCTTACATTCAAGTTCATCATTTAATGGTGGTTCTGCTTCATGTAATTCATAAGAAACATACTCCAACTTGATATCTCCATTAGAAGATTCAACAGGGAAAATTTCTCTAAAAGCTGATTCTAACCCCTTATCTTTTCTATTATTTGGAGCCTCTTTAGCTTGTAGAAAATCTTCATAGGAATCCAATTGGAACTCAAGAAAATGAGGCATTGTTCCTCTCTCTTTTATCCTTCCAAAATTCAATCTTTCAACGAGTTTCCCCATTAATTCACACCCCTTACTAATCTTAAAGTTTAATACCTAATCGCTTGAAAATAAAAGGCTAAAATCTATTTTCAAATGATTAATTATCACTGTTCCAAAACAAAAATTTACATTAAAATGTAATACAAAATATCCTTTTAAGCTATCCTCAATAATTAGTAAAAAGGCACTCTGAATAAGAGTGCCTATTTTTTTTAATTAAATAAGATCTATTGTTCTAAAGTGAACTACTCCCACTTTAAGAAGCGAGAGTTTCTTGGGAATTAACTAATAAACTAGTTATATTTACCAAGCTCCACGGCTAGTTCCCAGCCTGAATTCGCAACTATTTAACTTCTACAGTTGCTCCTGCTGCAGTTAGTTTTTCTTTTATAGCTTCAGCTTCGTCTTTAGCAACAGCTTCTTTAATTTTTCCACCGTTATCTACTAATTCTTTAGCTTCTTTTAATCCTAATCCAGTAATTCCTCTTACTTCTTTGATAACTGCTATTTTGTTAGCTCCTGCTGCAGTTAGGATTACATCAAATTCAGTTTTTTCTTCAGCAGCTTCTGCTACTGCTGGTCCTGCTACTGCTACTGGAGCAGCTGCTGTTACACCAAAGTGATCTTCTAATGCAGTTACTAGTTCTTTTAATTCTAAAACAGTCATAGCTTCTAATTCAGCTATAAATTTTTCTCTATCGAATGCCATTTATTATTTCCTCCTTAATATTTATACACGAAAATGTGCCTTTATCTTAAAATTTTATTGTTTTTTATCAGTTTAACCAAATCAACTTATTATTCAGCTGCTGCTTCTTTTTTATCTGCAATAGCCACAGTTGCATAAGCAAGTTTTCTGATTGGTCCAAGCATTGAGTTAAGTAACATAGAAAGTAATTGTTCTCTTGATGGTAATTTAGCTAGTGCTTCAACATCAGAAGTTTCAACTCTTTTTCCTGTTAGAACTCCACCTTTTATTTTAAATATATCTTGTTTTGCTTTAGCCTTATCTTTTGCTAAATCAAAAACGATTTTTGCTGGAGATACTGGATCAGCATATCCAAAAGCGAAAGCTGTAGTTCCTTCTAATAATTCGTCAAAAGAATCTTCAACTCCTGCTTCTTTTAAAGCTATTTTGAATAATCTGTTTTTTGCTACTAGGTATTCAGCACCAGCTTCTCTCATTTTTCTTCTTAATGCAGTTTCTTCATTAACGCTGATTCCTTGGTAATCAACTAAGATAACTGATTGAGCTTTTTTAATTTTTTCTACTAGTTCAGCTACGTGATCTATTTTTGCTTGAGTTGCCATTTAATTATTTCACCTCCTCTTTTTTCTAAAAATTACCTCCGTACCAAAGAATGGAACGGAGGTTGAAATCACACTATGAGGCTAGCGAACCTTCTTCCAACCTCGGTAGGGTAATAAATTACGGTTTTTAAACCACCTACGGTCTTTGGTTTGGATCTATATTAAATTATTTATCCAACATATTTAGCAACTAATGCTGGGTCCATTTTTATTCCAGGTCCCATTGTTAGTGATACAGCAACTGTTCTTAGGTATTGTCCTTTTGAAGATGCTGGTTTTAATCTTGTGATTTGTTCTAAGAAAGCTTTGAAGTTTTCTTCAATTTTCTCAGGAGCAAAATCAGCTTTACCAATTGGTACGTGAATTGATCCTAATTTGTCAACTCTAAATGCAAGTTTTCCTTTTTTGAATTCAGATACAGCACCTGCGATATCAGGAGTAACTGTTCCTGATTTAGGGTTAGGCATTAATCCTTTAGTTCCTAGGATTTTTCCTAATCTTCCTAGTTTAGGCATCATGTCAGGTGTAGCGATAACTAGATCGAAATCTAACCATCCTTGTTGGATTTGAGCGATGTATTCGTCAGCTCCAGCATAGTCTGCACCAGCAGCTAAAGCCTTTTCTATGTTAGCACCAGATGTGATTGCTAATACTTTTACAGTTTTACCAGTTCCGTGTGGAAGAACAACAGTTCCTCTAACTTGTTGGTCAGCATGTCTTGGGTCTACTCCAAGTCTTAATGCAACTTCTACAGTTTCATTAAATTTAGCTGTTTTTGTTTTTAAAACTAATTCTAAAGCTTCTTTTACTTCATAAAGCTTTCCAGTTTCTATTAACTTAGCTATTTCTAAGTATTTTTTTCCTCTATGTTTTGCCATTTCTTTAATTTCCTCCCTTTGTGGTGATGCGGATATCTCCTACCACTTAATATAACCGTGAGCCTCGAAAATTTACTCACTTTAACAACAGTAATTAGTCAACTATTTTGATTCCCATTGATCTTGCTGATCCTGCTAAAATTCTCATAGCAGCTTCAACTGATCCTGCATTTAAGTCAGGCATTTTTGTTTCTGCAAGTTCTTTTAATTTTGCTGTTGTGATTTGTCCTGCAACTTCTTTTTTAGAGTTTTTAGCTGCTGATTGGATTCCTGCAGCTTTCTTTAATAGATCTGATGCAGGTGGAGTTTTTAGTATGAATGTGAAAGATCTGTCGTTGTATACAGAAATTTCAACTGGAATTACCCATCCTGATTTATCTTGAGTTTTTGCATTGAACGCTTTACAGAATTCCATAATGTTAACTCCGTGTTGTCCTAATGCTGGTCCAACTGGTGGAGCTGGGTTAGCTTTACCTGCTGGTAATTGTAGTTTTATTATTTTAATTACTTCTTTTGCCATTTTAAAAAATTACACCTCCATGAATTGTGTGGTAATGACGGTGTCATCTCCCACTTAAAAGGTAAATATTATAACTCTACCTTCTCAACACTGTTAAAATCTACTTCGACTGGAGTCATTCTTCCAAACATTTCGATCATAACTTTCACTTTCTTTTGTTCCATATCTATCTCTGCAACTTTTCCTTCGTGACCTGCAAAACCTCCAGCAAGAACTTTTACATATTCACCAATTGCAAAGTTTATTTTTATAACTTCTCTATTTTCTTTTTCTTCTTCTGGAATATCCATCCCAATTACTTTGAAAATATTTACTACTTCATCATCTTCCATTGGAATAGGATCAGATCCCACACCAACAAATCCTGTTACTCCGTTAGTATTTCTTACAACATACCAAGCATCAGAATCAACTCTAAAGTTTATTCCTTCTTCACTTTCCTCTCTTGTAGCTACCATTTCTAGCATTACATATCCAGGAAATATCTTTCTAGCAACAGTTTTCTTTTTTCCTCTAACCTCTTCAATAGTTTCTTCTTCAGGAACTAGTATTTTAGTTACTATGTCTCCCATACCAAGTGTTTCTATTTTTTGTTCAAGGTCAGTTTTAACTTTTTTCTCATACCCTGAATAAGTATGAATCATAAACCATTTTTTTACTAATGTTTTTTCCATCTATCTATCCTCCAAAGAGAGATACCAACATTTTCAATCCTTTAGAAGCAATCAAATCAAAAACTCCCAAATATATGCTCATTATCAAGCTCATAGCAATTACCCAAAGAGTTGAATTAACTATCTCCTCTTTCTTAGGCCATTGAACCTTGGAATATTCCATTTTTATTCCTTGAAACAGATTCATGAAATCACCTTTATGTTTTGACTTTAATAAAAAAAATGGCAGGTCAAGAGGGACTCGAACCCCCAACCCTCGGTTTTGGAGACCGATGCTCTACCAATTGAGCCATTGACCTGCATGTTGTAAACTTACAAACAAAGATTATTTTTTAGTTTCTTTGTGTAAAGTAACTTTTTTGTCCCACTTACAGTATTTATTAATTTCTAATCTTTCAGTAGTGTTCTTTTTATTTTTTGAAGTACTATAATTTCTTCTTTTACATTCTGTACATTCTAATTGAATATTTACTCTCAATTTTACACCTCCACTCATTAACGGTATCTTTGTGATCCTCCCATATTGACCACCAATATGGTATAAGAGTTTGTTCTATCTTGCTTTCTAAGACATTAAATATGATATCATATGTTACATACTTTGTCAATGTTTTTTTTATAAAATATTAAATAAATATTTAAATATTTTTTTGTAATAAAAAAGCTTGGCGAGTTCCTATCCTCCCAGGAGGCTTCCCTCCAAGTACTTTCAGCGTTTACAGGCTTAACT
>JADYUE010000044.1 GCA_021531615.1 Fusobacterium varium
AAAAGACCCAAGCCCATTTTTTTTGAACTTGAGTCTCAAATTTTAATTTATAGCTGAGTAGTTACCTCGTAATCCCAGTTTCTGATTCTACATATTCATGCTGGCAAGTTACAATTACTTACCTCAACTAATTCCAACTTAGAAGTAGTATCACAGTTATCGACTCTATTTGGAGGTTAGTTAAGATCATATAACTCACATAATTATAAATCGTTAATTATTTCATATTTAATTTTTCTTTGTAATTATCAACAGTTATTTTTTCAACTTTTGAAGAAAAGAAGTTTAGTACTTCTTTCATTTGAGGTATATCAAAACCTTTAATTAGGTTGATAACACTATCTATAATTCTCTTAATAGTTTCGTATCTATATTCTCTAATGATTCAACTACAGATTCATATTCATATGACACTCCGGAGAAAAATAATTTTATTCCTAATTGCTCTGTAGCTGTTAATTTTTCTCTTTTTTGTCTTTCAAATTCAGCTAAATAACCATCTATATATGTTGTTGTTAACATTGATTTTACTGCTTCTACTATTGGATCCATTATAACCTCCTAAAATCCATAATTCATTCCTATTTGGAACATATTTTCATCATCAAATAAGTGTTTGTATTCTCCATATATTCCAAAAGAATTATTCTTTTCTAGTTCAATTCTTAACGAAACATCTTTTCTTGTATCATTATTAGCAAGTTTTAATGTATCAGCAGAAACATTTCTTAATTTTACATCAGTATCATCATAAGGATTTGTAAATTCATGATAGATATTTACTCCAGCTTTTAATGTTACCTTATAATCATTATAATACAAATCTTTTCCAATTTCAAGACCTGCATCACCTTCTACTGATAATTTTTTTGATTTTTCTATTTCAAGTCCATAATTTCCATCTTCTTTTAAGAATCTTGCATTAGATAAGTAAAGTTAGCTTCTAATTTTGGCTTGAAGAAGAAGTAATCAGTATCAAATTTATATGAAGCTATATTTTGAACTCCAATCCACTTATTATCTAAATCTCCTTTAGAATGTCCTTCAACATCTACAAATCTTATATCTCTTTCAAATTCTCCTGAACTAACACCAGCAAATAAGTTATTAGTTAAGCTAAAGTTATTTTTGTTGTATGTATGGTAGATATTTCCTTGGAAGAATGTATCTTCTCTCTTAGCATTGTTTATATCATATTTACTTTCAAGAGTTCCAACATTAGCTATTGCTCCTATTCTTTGAGTTTCTGATAATGCTTTATCAGCTCCAAAGAATACTGCTTTAACATCTTCATCATATCCTGAAAGATTTGAAGATATTATCTACCATAACTTGTTTATTGAAATTAATCATATCTATTGTTTGTCTTGTCATATTTAGATATACATCATTTCCAAATAAGTTATTTGTAGCTTTGTTAAAATCTTTGTTGTTATCTATAGCTTTTAGGTTATTGAATATCTCTTGTCTTAAAACATCTCCATCTACATAATTATTTTTAAGATAATTAGCTATTGTATTATTTTGAACTATTTCATTGAAGTTCTTTCTATCTAGTGTTTTATTCTTTGAATTATAATTATACATTACAGAGTTAGATTTAATTTCTCCATTATGTTCTTTTATAGAGATATTATCTGTATTTTCTTTTATGTTATCAGAATAGTTATCTTTTGTATAATCTCCAGCAAGGTAAATATCTCCATTAACTTTATCAGCTTCAAGTTTTCCATTAACTCCTTGGATAAATTTACCATTTTCAGAAGATATTACTAACTCTTCTTGTTTTGTTTATATTCCTGTAACAGTTCCATAGTTTTCTATATTACCTTTCATAGAAATAATTTCTGTTCCATGAATAGCATCATAATTCCTTTTCCAATAACATACATAGAAATTATTTTATCTTCTATATCAGAAATATCTTTTTGACGTTTGTTTATAATTTGTGGTTCAAAAGTTCCTTCTTTGTCTTGGGGAACTTTGATTTCAGTATCACCATATTTACTAAGAATAATTTTTCTTTTTCTAACATTACGAGCATTAGTAGATTCAGAATGTTCATAAGGATCATACCCAAGATGTTGAGTCATTTCAGCTTCAAGCATTTCTTGAATAGTTCCAGCAAGTAGATCTTTTAAAGCAAAGCATCTTGTATATCTTCAGCAGTCTTAATATCACTAAAGCATTAATGATATTTCTTTTCCCTTTAGTAAGATTAATTCCGTTTCTTCTTTTTCTTTCCATAAAAATATCTTTCTATGAATTTAATTTTATCATAGAAAGATATTTAAAGCATTTATTATTTTAATTTACAGACTTTTCTTCACACCCGGGGAGTGCGGACAATTTCTTGGACAATATTTTTTATATTAATCCAAGACTTTGTCTATACTCCTCAGGACTTTTAAAGCCTAAAGATATTTTTATTCTTTTGCTATTATACCACATTAAATAATCATTTAATATAATTTTAAAGTTTTCTAAGCTAACATTTGACCATTCTCTAGAATAAAACATCTCATTTTTTATTCTACCAAAAAAGCCTTCACAAGCTGAATTATCAGGTGAACACCCTTTCTTAGACATAGAACGAGATATTTTAGCCTCTTTTAACAAATTTATCCACTCTTTCCATCTATAATGACATCCTCTGTCTGTATGAAGTATAGGAGTTTCATTTTCTTTTAATTGAGATATTGCATTTTTTAACATATCATTTACTAGTTTAGAATTAGGAACTTCCCCTATTTCCCAAAAAACTATCTTTCCATCAAAACATTCTATAATTGGTGACAAATATATTTTACCTGCTGGAATAGCAAATTCACTTATGTCTGTTAACCATTTTTCATTTGGTTTACCTGCTTGAAAGTTTCTATTTATTAAATTAGGAACTTCTGGAGAAATTTCTCCTTTATATGAGTTATACTTTCTATATTTTTTTACTTTTATTACTAAACTTTCTGCTTTCATAATTCTGCGGATTATTTTTTCTGAAACTTTTATCCCTTCTCTTTTTAATAGCGCGTGAATCCTTCTATATCCAAAACAACATCTATTTTGTTTAAAAATTTCTTTTATTTGCTTTTTTAAATGAACATATTTATCTGTATAATGATTTTTTTTATGATAATAGTAGCTGCTTTTAGGTAGTTCTAACATCTTAAGAAGCAAAGGTAATGAATATTTATTTTTTAAGGTATCAATCATCATTACCTTCTCTTTGTTTGTCAATTTTTTTAGATTGATACCTTGGTCTTTTTTTAAAACATCAATAGTTTCTTTTAAAATATCTATTTCAAGCTGCATAGAAAATATTTTTTCTTTTAATGATTCTAATTCAGAAAAAGATGATTCTTTTCCTTCTAAAAGTTTTTCTCTTTTAATATTATCTTTCCTATTTATTAATGCTATTTTTCCTTTCAAAAGATATATTTTTCTCCACTGATAAATACTAGCTCTAGAATATCCTATATCTTCTGACACATATTTTACACTTTCTCCTAATTCAAAGCAACGCTTAATAGCATCTAGTTTAGTTTTAATAGGAGGATTTCTAGGATGATAGCTAGAGTTAATGATGATTGGAAGCTTTTTTCTTTCCTTTTGGGGAACATTTTCTTTTTTTATCCACTTATAGAGATTTTCTCTTGTAGGATATCCTAAGATACGGACAGTTTGAGAAACAGACTTACATTGTTGATAAAGCTCCAATGCTTTTTTAATTTGCTCTTTAGAATAGCTCATTTAAACACTCCTAACTAGTCCAAGAAATTGTCCGCACTCCCCCCTCGCAAAAGCTAGGAAAAATTTTTTCCTAGCTAAAAAGTTTGTTGAAAACTTTTAGGAACAGCCCACCCTAGCCCCAAAGAAATTAAAATCCTTAAATTAAAGGTTTTAATTTCTTGTATTTTAAAAGATAAAAGAAATAAATAATTTTTTAAAAAAGAAAAAAGATCCCCCACCCCTCTCCCCAACTTGCAACCTAAAAGACGTTGCAAGTTGCCAAAAAGAAACTTAATAATATTTATATTCTTTTTTGTAATAGAGGATTTTAATTTTATTAAACCTTATAATTAATATTGTTATAAGGGATAGTATTTTATCTAAATTAACTTTTATTATAAGAGCATTTGTGTACAGTAGGCAATTAACATTTAAAAAAGTTCAGTGTAATTTTTTTGTAAAACAAAAAAATTATTTATTATTAAAGTTGCATTTTCACGCTGAAAATGCTAAAATAAAAAGTAGATACTTCACGATTAGGCACTGAAGTGCCTATCGTGAGATAATTACATTATCTAACTCTTGCGAGTGAATTTTTAGTTTTTAGTATTTAGGAATATGGAGGTGAAAAAAGTGGCTATATTTAATATAAGTGTTCAACCAGCAAAGAATAGAAGTCCGATTGAAAGATACGATTATGTATTAAGAATTGGAAAATATTCTCCTGAAAACAATAAAGATAAATATGATGATATCATTTATGGAGAAAATATTAATATGCCATCTTTTTCACAAGATGACCCTAGATATTTTTGGGAATGTGCCGAAGTTTATGAAGATGTAAATGCAAATCTTTTTAGAACAATAGATTTTTCTTTGCCTTATGAACTTTCTGACGAAGAGAATATTGAACTTGCCAAAAAATTTGCAAAAGAATTATTTGGAGAAAGCTATGTATATTCATTAGCTATTCACTCTAAACCAAGCACTGATGAAGATAAAAGAAATATTCATTGCCATATAATGTTTTATGAAAGGGAGCTAGATGGAATTGAGCGTAAAGAGGAATGTTTTTTTAAAAAAGCAAATTCAAAAAATCCATCTTTAGGTGGAGCAAAAAGAAATAGAGAGTGGCATAAATATTCAAAGTTATATTATATTCGTCAAACTTTAGAGTCTATGATGAATGAAAAACTTAAAGAAAAAAATCTAGAGTTAGTATCTTGCAAATCTTTAAAAGTTCAAAGACAAGAAGCTATAGCTGAAGGAAATTTTTTAAAAGCTGAAATGCTTGATAGACCAGCAATTAATTTAAAAAAAGAATATATAGATTATGCTCCAGATAGTGAAGAAAAAACTAAAAACATGAATTTTTTTCAGTACTGTAAAGAAATAAAAAGAATAAAAGAAAAAGAATTTAAATTAAAAAGCGAAAATTTTGAGGAAGAAAATTTAAAGGCGAGAGATAGATATTACAAAGCGTTATTTAAGAAAGAAGGAAGAGAATATACTCCTTCTTATTTTGACGTGGAAAATTTAAAAGAAAATAATATAGAAGAACAAAATATTGAAGAAAACTTAGAAAATGTTTTTGCAAAATCATTAGATAATCATATCTTGTTAGACAAAAAAGAAAGTAGACTTAAACAAATTGAATCTATGACAGATAAGGATATAGAATCAAGAGCTTTAAGTATTTTAACTGGAGGAGAATATCAAAAAAACTTGGAAAAGTTAGTTGAATTAACTAATCTTTATATCAAGCTAGAAGATAAGAGCAAATTTGAATATGCTAAACAAAAATCTGAATTAGAACAATATTTTTTAGGATTAAAAAACAATGAATTTTTCATGCAAAAATTTGAAAAGATGAAAGAGAATATAAGAGATAAATATTCAGTTGAAAAGGAAGAAATACTAAAAGATTTAGAAATTTTAAGGAGTAATCCATTTAAGGATTTTTATATTTCTAATGCTATAGGAAATGCTGAAAGAAGTAGAGTTATATTAACAAATATACTTTCTAATATTGAAAAATTAAAACTTCAAAAAACTGAAATTGATAATAAAGTTAAAGAGTATAAAGAAATAAAATTAAATATAGATTTTAAAGAAAAAGTATATAGAAGTTTAGATCCAGAGATAGCAGATAAATATTTAAGACTTGCTATTTGGAAAAAAGAATTTGAAGGAAGTAGAAGTTTAGATGAGAAAATAGAGCTTTCAAAAAGAATAAAAGCTACTGAATATGAACTTAGAATTTTTGATTTGAATAATGATATAAAGTTAAAAGTTCAAGAGGAGATAAATACTGCAAGATCAGAATATAAAGAGTTAAGACAAACTCAAGATGATACAAATGGTAGATTATCATATTTATATTCTATTATGAAAAAACTAAAAGAGTTGAAAGAGATTGATTTAGTAAAGAAAGAAAAAGAACTTCAAGAACAAAGTAATAAATTAGAAAGTAAATTAGATATATTAGAATATAACATTAAGTTATCTAATTTTAGAAATGATTACGAAAAAGCATTTGATAAAGCTCCAGAAGTAGATGATATAAAAGTTAAGTTATCTGATATTGAAAAGAAAGAGTACAAAAAAGTTGTTCAAGAAAAAATAGAAAATTTGAAAGAGGAAATAGATAATTTAAAATTAAAACTAAAACCTGAAAACTTGTCAGATGAAGATATTAAAACACAAATACTTGATGAATATACTAATGGAGAATATAGTAGAGATTTATCTGTTCTTACTTATTATAAAATTAGAAAAGAAAATGGATTGGTTGTATCTATAGCTAACTTGAAAAAAGTAGAAAGTAGAGTTGAGGAGCTAGAAAAGATGTTTACAATTACTCCAGAAGATATAGAACTTAGAAAGCAAGTTATCCGTGAAAAAAATGTGAAGATTAAATCTCAAATAAATGAAAAAAGTAAAGAGCTAAGTGTGCAATTTAAGTTATTAAATAAATTAAGACTAAATAATATTAGAATACCTAATGTTCGTCGTCATAGAAGTAGCAACTACTCTCCAAAACTAAAAGTTGCTAAGAGTGGAAGGATAGAGTTTGACGATGAGAAAGAAAAAAGAAGAAGAGGTAACGAATGGGAGAGATAGATTCTAAAGAAAGGCAAAAAATACTAAAGAAAAAAAGAGAAATAAGAAATTTAAGAAAAAAGCAAAAGAGAGAAAATGCTAAAAAAAGAAAAGAGAGAAAAATAAAATTGATTAAGCTGGGAACTCTTTTCCGTATACTTGATTTGTTAGATGAAAAACAGGAAATTATGCTTGGATTTTTAGAAAGATATTTAAAATTAACTATGGTGGAAAAAGAAAAATTAAGAGTTATAGGAGATAAAATTTTAAGTGAAAATAAATTAAAAAGTTATGATGATGATTTAAATGATAGAAAAAAAATGTTCTATCTAATGATAAGAAAAGCAGCTCTTTTAGAAAAATTAAATATCCACTTAGAAGACCCAAGAATTATTTTAGGATTTTTAAATAAATATAAGGATTTAACTAAAGATGAAAAACTAAAATTAGAAGAAAGAGGAAAAGAATTATTTACTCCTAGTGAAAAGAAAACTCTTGGAACAACTGAAAATGAAGAAGCAACAGATAAACAGAAGGTTGAAGTATTAGTTTATCTTCAAAATAAAAAAATAGATAGTACAAAATTCTTAAAGGAAAGATACAATACCTCTATTCATGGATTAAAGAGGCTTCAAGCAGAAGAAATATTAAATAATGATTTATAAGAGGGAAGCTAAATAATTCCCTCTTTTTTTCTTCAAAAGACTCTATACAGTATAGAGTCTTTTGAAGAATATAAATTAAAATTTTTAAAAAATTAAAAGTAATGATATTATAAAAATAAACTTGTATATAGATATATAAAAGGTGTTAATTATGAAAAAAAATATTTGGGAAATTGCAGTAGGCTTAAATAAAGTTGATAATTTAAAACCCTCTAAGTATTTGAGAGAGTTAATTGATAAAAAGTTATCTTGTGATGAGATGGAGAAAGAGATTTTAAAGTACTATGGCTTTAGATATCTAACCTCAAAGATAGAAAGAGATCTACGAGAATGTGACTTAGTTTCTATTAGAACAGTAAAGCTTTTAGAGGATAAGGAGTTTAAATTTTCTATTAACTATTTAAAAAAAATTCATAAAAGCTTATTTAGTGATATTCTTAAAAGAAATTATGTTGGAATATTTAGAAACTACAATATCAGTAAGAATGAAAGAGTTTTAAATGGAAACTCTGTGATTTATGCTGATTATAGAGAAATTAGTGAATGTTTGAACTATGATTTTGAAGAGGAGGAAAATATTGATTACACCAAACTTTCTAAAGAAAGACAAGTAAAAAGAATATCTAAATTTACTTCTGCAATATGGCAAGTACACCCATTTATTGAAGGGAATACAAGAACAACTGCCATATTTTTAATTAAATACTTAAAAAAATTAGGTTTTAAGTTAAATGAAGATATTTTTATAGAAAATTCTCTATATTTTAGAAATGCTCTTGTTCTATCTAATTATTCAAATAGAGAATTGAAAATCTCAAATGATTTTAGATTTTTAACTTCATTTTTTATAAAATTAATAGTAAATTATGATGAAAGATTATTGCTAATTAAAGAAGAACTGGAGTAAGATGAAGCAGCGATATAGTGTATTGAGCCTGCTAGAATTTTCTGCTTTACAAGAAGTTTAAAGGTTATTAGAACTGATATACTATATTTAGCAGTGTTATTTTATTTGAAATTTTTTTATAGTTGAGTTATTTTTTTCATAAAGTTATAATATAAATATGAAAAAATATTATTAGTAGTTTGTAAAGAAAAAGTATATGGAGTATAGAATAAAATATTAAGTAAAATACAAAAATAAGATAGTTGGTAGAAAGAGTAAAAGCAAAAAATGAAAAAATTAGCAAAAATAGGAGATAAAATGATTTATGTAACAGGAGATAAACATAGAAATTTCAATGAAATAAAAAAGTTTTGTAAAGAAAACAACACAACTAAAGATGATATTATAATTATTCTTGGAGATGTAGGACTTAACTTTTTTAGCGGGATAAAAGATTGGTCTAAAAAACATTCTGTTGCAAAACTTCCAATTACTCTATTTTGTATTCATGGTAATCATGAACAACGCCCTTTTGCTATTTCAACATATAGAGAAGTTGAAAAGTTTGGAGCAAAAGTATATATGGAAGAGGAATTTGATAATATAATTTTTGCAAAAGATGGAGAAATCTATAACTTTGCTGGACTTAAATGTATGGCAATAGGAGGGGCATATAGTACAGACAAATATTATAGACTTACAAACAATTGGAAATGGTTTAGTAATGAACAACCTAATGATAGAATTAAAAAGTATGTTGAAGATCAATTAGAAAGTACTAACTGGAGTATAGATTTAATTTTTAGTCATACTTGTCCTTTTAAATATCGTCCAATAGAAACATTTTCTAATATTATTGATCTTGATAAGATAGATACTTCTACTGAAGAGTGGTTGCAAAAGATAGAGGATAGATTAAAGTATAAAAAATGGTATTGTGGACATTTTCATATAGAAAAATCTATTGATAAAATAAGATTTGCTTATGATGATATTATAGAATTAAATCCTTTATATTTAAAAGATGAAACTATACATCGAGTTATGATATCTGATTCAAGAAGACGACAAAAAAAATTTTTTGAGTTATGGGAAAAAGAAGTAGCTCCGTATATATCAAAAGATAAATATGAATTTTTTGGTGGAAATGATCTTCTTATAAAGAATTTTAATGAAAAAGATGATGAAATATTAAATAATTTTTTAACTAAATATCATAATTTTTTTAAGTATTTAAAATTAAAGAAGAAATATGATATAAAATATTCACAAGAGAAAGAGATAGTTTTAAAGCATGTGTTTGATTTCTAGTTTTATGGAGAAAAAATGATAAAATTAAATGAAATAGAAGTATGGTTTAATAATAAGAAAAAAATAGGAATAATAAAAAAAGTAAATCAACGACCATATACTACTTCTTTTAGATATGATAAGCAATGGTTAAAAAATGGATTTTCTATTAGTCCTTTTAGTTTACCTTTGGAAGATAAAGAGTATATAGCTAATCCATTTCTTTTTGATGGAATATTTGGAGTATTTGCAGATAGCTTACCTGATAGTTGGGGAAGATTACTTGAAAATGAAATGTTAAGAAGTGCTGGTATAGATCCTGGAGAAATAGACCCAATAAATCGATTGTCTATGATTGGAGAGTTAGGAATGGGTGCTTTAACATATTCTCCTATGCTTGAATTTGATATAGAAGGAAATAATAATATAGATTTAGATAAATTATCTCTATCTTGTAAAGAAATTATAACAGTTGATGATTCAGAATACTTAGATGAACTTTATAAATTGGGAGGATTTTTAGGTGGATCAAAATCAAAGATTCTTATTAAAGTTGATGAAGAGGAATGGATAATAAAGTTTCCATCATTATTAGATAAACCAGGAATAGGTAAACAGGAGTATGATTATTCAATATGTGCTAAAAATTGTGGAATAGATATGCCTGAAACAAGATTATTTTCTTCAGAAATATCTAAAGGTTATTTTGGAATAAAAAGATTTGATAGGGATATGAATAATGAGGGAATACATATGATTACAGCTAGTGCATTATTAGAAGTTTCACATAAATTTCCTAACCTAGATTATATTGATTTATTGAAGCTTACCAAAGAATTAACTTTAAGTGAAGAAGAAATAAAGAAAATGTTTAAGCTGATGTGTTTCAATATCTTTGCTCATAACAGAGATGATCACTCTAAAAATTTCTCATTTATCTATAATAGAAAAGATGATTCTTGGAAACTATCTCCAGCTTATGATCTAATTTATAGTAATTCTTCTATTGGTAAAGAACATGCTACATTAGTAAATGGTAATAGTAGAAATCCTGGAATAAAGGAAATATTAGAAGTTGCTAAGAAAGTAAACTTAGATATAGAGTATGCAGAAAATATAGCTTTGAACATAAAAAGAGTAGTAGAAAGAGAATTAAAAGAGTATTTAAGTTAAAAGATATTTTTGTAAAAAATGAATAAAGTAATGTATAATATTCTTATAAATAGAATGTGGAGGAATCCTTAATATGAATAATTATGGAAATCTTATAAAAAAATTTAGAGAAGAAAGAAGTCTTTCTCAAAATGAATTAGCTAAAAAAGCAGAAGTTGGGAATGGAACTATAGGAGATATTGAAAGAGGGGCAAGAAAAGGAAAAATTTCAACATTAGATAAAATAGCAAAAGCTTTAAGTTTAACAGAAGAAGAAAGAATGAAACTAGAGAATGCTTTTATGGGAAGGAATATAAATATTTTAGGTGATAAAAGAGTAGAAAACTTGAGTAAGAAAGAATTATCTCAATATGAAAAAGTTATAAATGAAGCTTATATATTTTTTAATGATAAATCCTCAACAGAAGAAGAGAAACAAAAGTTATTGATGGCAATAAATGAAATATTTTTTATGAGTAAAGAGATTAATAGAAAAAAATAATTTTTTATAAAATAAACTAAAGATTTTAAGCTATACTTAAATTTTAGAAATAAGATGAAAGTATGGCTTTTTATTTATTAAAATAATTTCTTGACATGCTCTGAAAAACAGAGTATAATTTTAACAGAAGATATATCTTTTATAATTGCAGAAACTAAGTATAGAAAATATTTTATTAAAGCTTCTAGAATTATATTTTTTTATAGAGATTTAAATTTTTTTATTTAAAAAACTCTGAAAAACAGAGAAAAAAATGTTGCTTAAAGGAGGACAAATGAAAAAAAATGTACTGATTACATATGGAAAAAATAGAACTGTAAATTCTGCTACAATATTTTTTACTAAAAATAATTTAGGATTGCTTAAAATAACTTCAGAAACTAAAGAAGTTATTATAGAGTATAAAAATGATATTTTAACTATATATCCTTTTAAAGAAGGAATAATAGCTGAAAAATATACTAAGGGAGAAACAATAATTTATTTGAAGTCTTATATAAAACTTGAATATAATAAACAAAGAAGTAAATTTCAGTTTCAAATCCCATATGAGATAATAAAAAATTGGAACTTAGGAGAAAATAAACATGTTGATTTAAAATTAGAAAAAGATAGACTTGTATTTAAAAGATATAAAGAGCAAAAACCAAGATATGAATATAGACCTGAATATATAAGAAATACTATTCCGATTATAAATATAAAATCTATAACAGGAGGAGTAGGAAAAACTTTTTTTGCTAGTTCTATTGGCACAGGATTAGCAGTAGCAGGATATAAAGTTTTAATACTGACAACAGATCCAAATAATAACCTTTTAGATATGTTGTTACCTGTAGAAGAGACTAAAGATGAAATGAAATACTATTCATTTGATGATAAAGAAATACAAATAGATAGTAAAACTAAAGGGCTAAAATATTGGATTAAAAATGGAACAGGTGAAATTATTAATTTAAGAGAAAATGTAGATTTTATTCCTTTTGAAAGTCTTT
Source organism: Fusobacterium varium (assembly GCA_021531615.1). Classification (NCBI taxonomy): domain Bacteria; kingdom Fusobacteriati; phylum Fusobacteriota; class Fusobacteriia; order Fusobacteriales; family Fusobacteriaceae; genus Fusobacterium; species Fusobacterium varium. The sequence goes on from JADYUE010000044.1 coordinate 12,322, forward strand.
TTGAAGATAAAAAAATATTTGAACAAAATATAGGAAAGTTTCTATATTCTTTAAAAGGGAAATATGATTATATAGTTATTGATTCTAATTCTGCTCAAGGAATTGATGAGATAATTTTAAATTATACTAAAAAGCTTGTTATACCATGTTCTGGTGATAGATTTTCTTTTAAAGGATTAATACAAGCAATTCAGGAATTAGGAGTTGATAGAATAGCTGTAATAGCCTTTAATAGATATTTGGATAGCATAGTTGAAAAGGAATATTATCAAAAAATAAAAGAAAAGTTAAAAGGAAAAGGGGTATTTTTAAATATACCTGTGAGAGAATTAGCTGCTATTAAGAAATTGATTCATCAAAATAAAACTATTTGGGAATCAACAGATCAAAGATTAGCAGAAGTACAAATAGTTTTTAAAGAAATTTTAAAAAGATTAGTTTATCAATGTTCTGTTTAGTTTAAATTTTTATAATGATAAAGAATAATTAATCATAATGTTATTTAAAATAAAATGATATAATTAAAAATAAAGGAGAGTGAAGAAATGAAAAAAATTCCTATAGGAATAGATGATTTTAAAGAAATTAGAACTGAAAATTATTTTTATATAGACAAAACAAAACTTATAGAAGATATATTGAATGATGGAGCTTTAGTAAAATTGCTTTGCTGTCCAAAAAAATTTGGGAAAACTTTAAATATGTCTATGCTGAAATATTTTTTTGATATAAGAGGAGCAGAAGAAAATAGAAAACTATTTAATAATCTCTATATAGAAAATTCACCATTAATAACAAAACAAGGAAAATATCCGATAATATTTTTAGATATGAAAGGAATTGAAGGGAATACTTTTGAGGAATTTTTAGAACAATTAAGGCAGAAATTTAGTAATTTATTTAAAGAATACATTGATATTTTTGACAAACTAGATGAATTTTCTAAATTGACTTTTAAGAAATATATATCTAGAGATCATGAGGGATTATACTATGCACTTTATCATTTAATCAAGATTTTAAAAGAATATTATAAAAAAAATGTAATAGTTATATTGGATAATTATGATGAACCACTAATCAAAGCTACTGAAAAAGGATTTTGTAAAGAAGCTACTATGTTTTTTGGTACTTTGTATGGAAGTGCATTAAAAACTAATAGTAACTTACAGCAAGGAATATTAGTAGGAACTTTTACAGCTGCTGAACTTCAATTAATACCAGATTTAAATAATGTATGTGAAAATACAGTTTTTTCATCATATAAATATAAAGGATATTTTGGACTAGAAGAAGATGAAGTAAAAATAGCTTTAGAAAGTTATAATTTAGAATCAAATTTAAAAGAAGTAAAAGAATGGTATGGAGGATATAAATTAAAAAATAAAGAAATTTATAATACATATAGCATTTTAAAATATTTAGAAAATAGAAAAGTAGGACTTTATTGGACAAAAATTTATGAAAATAGTCTAATAGAAAAATTGAGTGAAAAAATTATAAAAGAAGTAAATAGAAGATTAAAATATTTGTTTGAGGCTAAAGAGACCTATTTATATTTAAGCTTTTTTAGAAATTTAGAAGAAATGATAAATGAAGTAAATGAAAATGAAATATTTTTAATGATGTTGTATGATGGATACTTAACTATAAAAGAAAAAGTTGGAGATTGTAGCTATTCAGTAAAGCTTCCTAATAAAGAGATTCAATTATTTTTCAATTTATTTTTTCATAAATAATTTAATAAAATAGATTTAACTTTTGGTAGAGGTGATTTATGGAATATATAGAGATGTTAGAGAATATATTAGAAAAGAGTAGTTTGGGAAATTATTATGTTGTGTATTTTCCAATAAAGAAAGAGTATGTTATAGTTGATGACTATATGGAAGCTAATAAATATAGAGAAGGGGTATACCATTTAGCAAAAAAATTTACCAGTAAAGAAGAGGCTATTAAATGGGCTGAAGCTTGTAAGAATGAAGATATACATTTTCCAGAGAAAAAAAGATTCTATGCTATATATTTTAACGATACTCAAGAGGGAGTTATATTAACAGATCCTGAAGAAGTTAATAGAATCCTGTATAAACGTTCAGCTTTTTGTCGAAAATTTTTCTTAAAAGAAGATGGTTTAGAATGGATAGAATTAGTTAAGCACCAAGGTAAAGATGTTATTCCAGAAAAGAAAAATAACTCTAAAGGAAAGAAGAAAAAATATTATGGTATTTATTTTATAGAAACAGGAGAAGGGATAATCTTAGATTCTTCAACAGATGTAGCTAAAACAGTCCAAAATAAGGCATCTTATTGTAGAAAATTTGATTCAGAAGAAAAAACTTTAAAATGGTTGGAGATAGTTAAGAAAACTGGTAAAAATATTGAGCCTGAAACTGTTAAAGTATATGAAAATATACCTAGATTACAAATGTTAGGTGAAAAATATTATGGAGTATACTTAATTGAATCTTAGAAAACATTTATAACAAAATCTCTTGAAGAAGCTAATTTAGCTTTAAAAGAGGAAAAAGGATTAGTAAAGAGATTTAAAAAGGAAAAAGATGCTATAAATTGGATAATTCAATGTGAAAATAACAAAAGAGTCTATTATGCTATATTTTTTATAGAAGAGTTAAAAAGTATAATTGCTTTTGATCTTGAAATGGTAGAACTACTTATCAAAGATAAAGCTAATATTAATAGAGCTTTTGAAACAGTTAAAGAAGCGAATAATTGGTTGAGAAATATAGAATATTATTATACTGAAGAAATGGGAAAATTGTTAAAAGAAGATACTATATTCTTTGATGTTGGAACTGGAAGAGGAATAGGAGAAGAAGTTAGAGTTACAGACTTTTTAGGAAACTCTATAATAGAAAAATTACCAGAGTATAGAGAGTTAGTAAATGAGTATGGAAATTATAATCTAGGAAAGATTAATAATGTTACATATGGAGAACTTTATGGATTTTATTTGGCATTATTAATAGCCTTAGAAAATAATATTTATAAAATTGCAGGGGACAATACAACTGTAATTAATATTTGGAGTAAAGGTGAGGGAATAACTTCTAAAATACTTCCTTATGAGCTAGAATTAATTAATAAAGTAAGTGTATTGAGAAAAGAGTTCGAAGAAAAAGGGGGAGAAATTTTCTATATTAACGGAGGGTTAAATCCAGCTGACTTAGGTTTTCATCAGAAGAAAAGGAAGAATATCAAAACTCTATTTGCTAATTATAATGAAAATTATGAAAAAGAAAATATTGATTGGTGAGAAGTAATAGCCAAAGAAATAAAATGAGATAAAATTGTAATTATTTTTAATAAAAAATTGCATTCTCCATTAAAAAAATGATAAAATTTATGTATTACAATGTTTTTTTAAATAAATAATCTTTATAAGAAAGGGGTGTGACTATGAAGAAATTACTTCCTGATGGAATAAGCGACTTTAAAACTTTAATAGAAAATAATTATTATTATGTAGATAAAACTCCTTTTATAAGTGAGATTGGAAAAAATGTAGGTAAAACACTTCTTTTTACCCGTCCAAGGCGTTTTGGGAAAACTCTTAATATGTCAATGTTAAAATATTTCTTTGATGTAAGAGAGGCTGAAGAAAATAGAAAGTTATTTAAGGGGTTAGAAATACAAAAATCATCTTATTTTAAAGAACAGGGAAAATATCCTGTAATTTTTATATCAATGAAGGACATCAAGGGAAATACTTGGGAAAAGCTTTTTAAAAATTTAAAAATAAAAATATCTCATCTTTTTTCTGAATATAGATTTTTGCTAAAAGAAGTAGATAAAATAGATTCTGATTTTTTGGAAAAAATAATATTTAATGACACTGTAGAAGAAAGTGTTTTAGAGAACTCTTTGTCTATTTTTGCTAATATTTTAAAAAGATATTATAATCAAAAAGTAATAATTTTAATAGATGAGTATGATACCCCTTTAATATCAGCTTACAGATATGGCTATTATAAAGAAGCTAAAAACTTTTTCAGTGGATTTTATTCTTCAGCATTAAAAGATAATAATGTTCTTCAAGTAGGAGTAATAACAGGGATAATAAGAGTTGTAAGAGCTGGAATATTTTCAGACTTAAATAATCTAAAAGAGTATACTATTTTAAATAAGGAATATGATGAATATTTTGGATTTTTAGAAGAAGAAGTAAACAATGCTTTAAAATATTATGAAATAGATTTTAAATTAGATGAAGTACATTCTTGGTATAATGGATATAAATTTGGAGATAAAAAAATATATAATCCTTGGAGCATATTAAATTTTTTATCAACAAAAGAATTTAAAAGTTATTGGATAGATACATCAGATAACTATTTAATAAAAGATATTCTTAAATCAGCTGATAGAGAAACTTTTGATAAATTAAACAATTTATTGTTTGGAAAAAAAGTAGAAGAAGAAATTACAGGGAAATCAACACTTCAAGAAGTGTTAGAAGCACATGATTTATGGGAGCTGCTGCTATTTTCTGGATATTTAACTATTGATAAAAAAATAGAAGATGATATTTATAGTGTTAAGATTCCAAATAATGAAGTTAAGAAATTTTTTAAAGATAGTTTTATAGAAATTTCTTTTGGTACAAATTTAACTTTTAAAAGGTTAATAAAAACCTTATTAAATAACAATATAGAGGATTTTGAAAAGAATCTTCAAGAAATACTTTTAAAATATATGAGCTTCTATGATGTATCAAATATAGAAAAAGTATACCACAGCTTTATCTTAGGTCTTATGATCCATCTTGAAGGGAGATATCATATAAATTCTAATAGAGAAGGTGGACTTGGAAGATATGATATAGCAATAGAGCCTTTAAATAAAAATTTAAGAGGATTTATTTTAGAATTTAAGGTAGCTGATTCTGAAGAAACTCTTGAACAGAAGGCAGATGAAGCTTTAGAGCAGATAAAAGATAAAAAGTATTACATAGAATTAGAAAAAAGAGGTATAAAGGAAATGACATTTTTAGGAATAGCATTTTATAAGAAACTTCTGAAAATTAAAAGTTCTGAGGATTAATTTAGATATTTTAATAAAGTTTTGAACTGTACTTATGATCTTAATTATTAAGATTTTAAGTACAGTTTTTTTATAAAATTATAAAAAAGCGAAATTAACTTATTTGCTGTAATATTAATTGACTTTTTTATCTTTAAAATGTATTATTATCATATAAAAAGTATTATTTAAAATATAAAATTTTAACTAAAAAATGAAAAAAGGGGTATTGGGTATGAAAAAAATGATTACATTATTAGCTGTCATTGCTGCTTGTTCTTCATGTGCAAACTTAAATTCTAAAAATGGTGATAGTACTTTAGATAGAAAAAGCTATAGTAATATCTTAAATATTCATGGAAATCCTAAAGAGTATACTTATTTTAAACCAATAAAAGAGACAGATAAAAGTGGAACAAACTATATTAATAGCTTTATTGATTTAGGGGCTTGGCATGGTTATTACCAACCAGATGTAAAAGAATATAAACTATATGGGGGATTTGCAGGACCTTTCTATATTGCTGAAGAGTATGCTGTAAATCTTTCAGACTCTTTTAATAAAATATCTATTGAAAATGCTGTAACTAAAGAGAGATATGATCTTGCTAAAAGTGAGGCAACTTTTAACTATTATCCTGGTAAATTAGAACAAAAATATGTTTTAAAAGATTTTACTTTAAAACTAGAACTTATATTTGTAAGCAATAGAAGTGCTTTAATAAAAAGTGAGATTATAAATACTTCTGGAAAAGAGCTAAATTTAAATCTTAATTGGATAGGAAATATGTACAATGAATATCAAAATTGGAGTGATAAAGAAAACAGGTATAAGAGTACAAAATTAAATAACTCTCTTGAAAAAACTGATACAGGAGTTAAGGTTAATTTTGTAAACAGAAGAGACACTTGGGATTATTTAATTAAAGATGGGGCAGAGTTTAAAATAACACATAGCTCTAATGTAGATACAAAAATTGTTGGAGATAGTTATACTAGCCAATTAGATACAATCTCAATATCTCCTGATAAAAACTTTACTCATTATATGACTGAAACTTTTACATTTACTGAAGTTGAAGCCAAAGAAGAGATTGAAAATATTAAAGTTGCTTTAAAAGATCCAGAAAAAGCTTTTGCATCTAATGAAAAAAGATGGAACGGATACTTAAATAGAGCTATTGACAAATCTGGTGAAAGATACAATAAAATTGCAGTAAAAGCTATTG
>JADYUE010000045.1 GCA_021531615.1 Fusobacterium varium
AACCTAGAAGTTAAGCCTGTAAACGCTGAAAGTACTTGGAGGGAAGCCTCCTGGGAGGATAGGAACTTGCCAAGCTTTTATAAATGTTAATAATGCTTAGTGAAAATAGCTGTGGGGGTACACCTAGTTCCATTCCGAACCTAGAAGTTAAGCCCATAAACGCTGAAAGTACTTGGAGGGAAGCCTCCTGGGAGGATAGGAATTCGCTAAGCTTTTTTTATTTTTTGCAAAAGGATTATTCTTTAAATAGATTAAAGAGTAATCTTTCTTTAGTTTTTGTAAAAATAATAAAAATGCTTAATATAAAAAAGAAAAAAGTTAAAGATTAGTTAATTAAGTTATTGTGAATAAAGTTTAAAAAATACGTTTGAATTTAAATTCTTTTGTGCTATAATTGTATATAGAAGCGAAAGAATAAATAAAAAACAAAAAGTTAATAGGAGGAACAAAAATGATATGTAGAGATAGTAATGAATTGAAAAAATTAAAAGAATATATTTCTACTTTTGAAGATAAGAAAAGTGCTCTTATTATAGTTCTTCATAAAGCACAAGAAATATTTGGATATATTCCAGCAGAGATTCAAGAAGTAATTGCTGAGGAATTAGATATTCCAGTGGCTAAAGTTTATGGAGTAGTAAGTTTTTATAATTTCTTTTCAATGGAACCTAAAGGAAAATATCAAATATCAGTGTGTACAGGAACAGCTTGTTATGTGAGAGGAGCAGGGAAAGTCTTAGAAGCATTGGAAAAAGAGCTTGGAATAAGTGTAGGAGGAGTTACTAAAGATGGTTTATTTTCTTTAGATAGCTTAAGATGTGTAGGAGCTTGTGGACTAGCTCCAGTAGTATTAGTAGGAAAAGAAGTTCATGGGAAAGTAAAAGCAAGTGATGTACCTAAAATATTAGCAATTTATAGAGAAAGAGAAATTTCAGAAGAAAAATAGAAATTAAAGAAATAAATGTAATTTTCGGGAGGGGCTATGAACTGCAAGAAAAAAATTTTAATATGTGGTGGAACAGGGTGCTTATCTTCTAAAAGTGAGGATATTAAACATAACTTAGAAAATTATATAGATAAATATGGAATAAAAGATGTAGAAGTAATCTTAACTGGATGTTTTGGTTTTTGTGAAAAAGGTCCAATAGTTAAGATAGTTCCAGAGAATACTTTTTACATTGAAGTAAAACCTGAAGATGCTGAAGAGATAATAAAAAGAGATATAATTGATGGAGAAAAGATAGATAGATTATTATATAGGGATCCTAAATCAGAGGAGTTAATTTATGATTCTAAAGATATGGAGTTTTATCAAAAACAAGAGAGAAGAGCATTAAAAAATTGTGGGTTAATAGATCCAGAAAATATACAAGATTTTTTATTGCATGATGGGTATAGAGCAATAGAAAAGGTTATTTTTAATATGAGCAATGCAGATGTAGTAAAAGAGATAAAAGAATCTGGACTTAGAGGAAGAGGTGGAGGAGGTTTCCCAACTGGAATAAAATGGGAAATTGCTTCTAAAAATGAAAGTGAACAAAAATATATAGTATGTAATGCAGATGAGGGAGATCCAGGAGCTTTTATGGATAGATCTATATTAGAGGGAGATCCACACTCTGTAATTGAAGGAATGATGATAGCAGGATATGCTATTGGAGCTAATAAAGGGTTAGTTTATATAAGAGCTGAATACCCATTAGCAATTCATAGATTGACAGTAGCTATAGAAGCAGCAAGAAAAGCTGGATATTTAGGAAAAAATATTTTAGGAACAGAGTTTGAATTTGATATAGAATTAAAGTTTGGTGCAGGAGCTTTTGTATGTGGAGAGGAAACTGCTTTAATTCATTCTATGGAAGGAAGGAGAGGAGAGCCAACTTCTAAGCCACCATACCCAGCAGAAAAAGGTTTTTGGAAACAGCCAACAGTAGTAAATAATGTGGAAACATTGGTAAATGTTCCTAGAATACTTCTTTATGGAAAAGATTGGTTTAGAGAAGTAGGAACAGAAACATCTCCAGGAACAAAGGTTTTTGCTTTAGCAGGAAAAATTAATAATGTTGGATTAGTTGAAGTACCTATGGGAATATCTTTGAGAGAGATAATTTTTGAAATAGGTGGAGGAATAAAGAATAATAAAAAGTTTAAAGCTGTTCAAACTGGAGGACCTTCAGGAGGTTGTTTAAGTGAAAAGGATTTAGATACTCCAATAGATTTTGATACTTTAAGTAAAAAAGGATCTATTATGGGATCAGGTGGAATGGTAGTAATGGATGAAGATGATTGTATGGTTGCTATTGCTAAATTTTTCCTTGAATTTACTTTAGATGAATCTTGTGGAAAATGTACTCCTTGTAGAGTAGGAAATACAAGATTATATGAAATTTTAGATAGAATAACTAATGGAAAAGGAAAACCTGAAGATTTGAATTTATTAAAAGAATTATCTGAGGGAATAAAGGCAACTTCATTATGTGGACTTGGACAAACATCAGCTAATCCAGTACTTTCAACATTAAATCAATTCTATAACGAATATTTAGATCATGTTGTTAATAAAAAATGTACAGCGAAAGCTTGTCAAAAACTTATAACTTTCCATATAACAGATAATTGTATAGGATGTACAGCTTGTTCAAGAATGTGTCCAGTAAATGCAATTGAAGGTAGCTTAAAGCATAAACATACAATAAATAGTGAAATTTGTATAAAATGTGGAGCTTGTTTTGAAAATTGTAAATTTAATGCTGTTGAAAAACTTTAATTTCTAATGGGGTGAATTATAGATGAGAATGATTAGATTAAAGATAGATGATAAAGTAGTATTGGCACCAGAGGGAACAACTATATTAAATGCAGCCTTAAAAGCAGGAATAAATATCCCACATCTATGTTATATGGAGATGCCTGAAATAGGATATAAAAATGATTGTGCTTCATGTAGAGTTTGTGTAGTTGAGGTAAAAGGGATGAATAGATTACTTCCTTCATGTACAACTCCAGTAGCAGAGGGAATGGAGGTTATTACAAACTCATTGAAAGTTATGCAAAAAAGAAGATTAGTAGTGGAACTTTTACTTTCAGATCACCCAAAAGATTGTTTAATCTGTGGGAAAAATGGAGAGTGTGAACTTCAAAAACTAGCTATATCTTTTGGGCTTAGAGAGATGAGATTTGAGGGAAAAGAGGCAAAACATGACAAGCAATATTCAATATCTATAACTCGTGATATTACAAAATGTATCATGTGTAGAAGATGTGAGACTATGTGTGAAGAGATTCAATCTTGTGGAATACTTACAGGGATAGATAGAGGATTTAATGTAATTGTAAATACTGCATTTAATAGAAATCTGATAGATACTAATTGTACTTTCTGTGGGCAATGTGTGGCAGTTTGTCCAGTAGGGGCTCTATATGAAACTGACAATAGCTTTAAACTTTCTCAAGATTTAATAGATCCTGATAAAAAAGTAATAGTTCAAGTAGCACCAGCAGTTAGAGTGGCAATAGGAGAGTTATTTGGACAAAAACCAGGAACAGATTGTACTGGTAAGTTGGTTACTGCTCTTAAAAAATTAGGTTTTGATGGAGTATTTGATACAAACTTTGCAGCAGATATAACAATAATGGAAGAAGCAACAGAGTTAAAACATAGATTGGAAGAAAATAAAAAGTTGCCATTATTTACATCATGTTGTCCATCTTGGGTTAGATTTGCAGAGCTAAATTATCCAGAGATACTAGAAAATATATCTTCTACAAAATCACCACAACAAATTTTTGGTTCTTTAGCTAAAAATGTTTGGGCAGAAAAAATGGGAATTGATAGAAAAAATTTAGTCTGTGTTTCTATAATGCCATGTATCTCTAAAAAATATGAGGCATCAAGGGAAGAACTTGCAGTTGATGAAAATCCAGATGTAGATTACTCTTTAACAACTAGAGAGTTAGGAAGAATCTTTAAACAATATAATATTGACTTTAACTCTTTAGCAGATAGTGAGTTTGATTCACCAATGGGAGATTCTACTGGAGCAGCTGACATTTTTGGAAGAACAGGTGGAGTTATGGAAGCTGCAGCTAGAACATTATATGAGTGGGTAGCTAATGAAAAATTAGACAATTTAGATTTTATTCCATTGAGAGGATTTGAAGAGGTAAGAACTGCTGAAGTTAAGATAGGAGATAAGAATTTAAGATTAGCAGTTGTGCACGGATTGGGAGCAGCTAGAAAGGTAGTTGAAAAGATATTAGCAGGAGAAGAGGAATTTCATGCAATAGAGGTAATGGCATGTAAAGGTGGTTGTATTGGTGGAGGAGGACAACCTTATCACCATGGAAACTTTGATATTATAAAAACTAGAGCTGAAGCAATTCAAAATTTAGATTATCATAAAGAGATTAGAGCTTCTCATAAAAATCCATATATAGTAGAGCTTTATGAAAAAGAGTTAGGAGAACCTTATGGAGATAAGGCACATAAACTTTTCCATACTCACTATGTAGATAGAAAAGTTAAATAGTTTTTAGTTAAAAGAGCTAGTGAAATTAAACTAGCTCTTTATGTTATAATAATCTTCTTCAGTATCAATATCAAAGAACTCTTTTTCAGAGGAGAAAGAGATTAAATTGATAAAAGGAGTACTTTTTATTACAATCTTCCCACCAGTATCTCCCTTTAATTCTAAAAGCTCAGATTTTTTATTTTCTGGAAAGAAAACAGGAGAAAATCTATTATTATTGACAATAGGAATAGTAATAAGATTAGTTTTTAAAAAATTATAGTATAAAATTAAAATAGTTTTTTCACTAAGTAGTGGTTGATCAGCAGTAAAAAAAGTAATGCCTTTACCATTACTATTTTTTATTCCTAATTTTATACTTTCACTTTGTCCTAAATGAGCAGTTAAATTATCTAAATATTTAAAATTATATTTTTTACTTAAACTTTTTATCCACTCCTCTCTTCCACAAACTAAAACTTCATTAAAGGGTATAGCTGAGAGTTTTTTTAAACAATTTTCTAAAAGAGAAATATTGTTATACTCTAATTTTAATTTATTAAATCCCATTCTTTTTGAAAAACCTGATGCCATAATCACAGCATCAACTTTTTGGTAGGGATAAAACTCACTATTTTTTATACTTCCTAAAATAATATTAGGAAAATCTTTCTCTTTTAAAATTTTACTGATTGTTTTAAGAGAATTATCTAACTTGTCTAATTGATTTTCCCCATCTATTCCATTAAAAAAAATAAATTTTTCAGCATAAGAGGGAGTATCTTTAAAATAATCAGCTGATAAAATATACCTACTTAGAAAATCAACATCAATTTTTTTATTAATAAAATCTAATAAAGTTTCTGGTACAAGATTAAATCTATGTACATTGCTTTCACTAAAATATTGATTGAAAATTTCACAGTTAATTACTCCGATAACTTTAGTAACAAAGTTAGGGATACAAGGTTCAGTATCATTCCAAAATTTAAGTGACTTTTCTTTAGCTCCATCAGCTTCAATAAGAATATAATCAAATCTGTCTTTTAATTTTTCAATCTCCTCATAAGAGAGAGAGGTTATCTTTTTATCTATCTCTGATTTAGCAATAATAGAAATATTTTTTTCCTTTCCCAAATAAATTTTATCTCCTATTTTAAGAGTTTCATAATTTTCAGAAGAGGGTTTATACATTTTAGTAGTAGTTGTAATTAGGACTTTTCCAAATTGAGCTAATTTTTTAGCAAGAAAAAATATAAGAGAGGTTTTTCCACCAGCTCCAGTAATTGCAATAATATCTTTTTTATTAATATTAAAATTTTTATAACTCATATTTATCTCCAAATTTAAAAATATATATATTATTTTATATGAAATATTTTTTTCGGTCTATATTTTTTTAAAAAATTGTTGACAGATGAGAAAAAAAGTTATAATATACACCTAACAAATCAATTAACCATCAAGAGAGACTGAGGGACTGGCCCTGTGATGTTTCAGCAACCTGCCTATTTAGGGTGTGGTGCTAATTCCAGACAGATGGATAGACTAAGGACTTAGTGTATATTCTCTCTATTACTTGATGGTGATAGAGAGTTTTTTTTATAAATTTTTTAGGGGGATAGAAAATGATTAAGATAGAAAAAGTTAATAAAATATATCCTAATGGGTTTCATGCAGTAAAAGATGTAAGTCTAGAAATAAAAAAAGGGGATATATTTGGAGTAATTGGTTTAAGTGGAGCTGGAAAATCATCACTAATAAGATTATTGAATAGATTGGAAGAGCCAACAAGTGGAAAGATAATAATTGATGGTGTAGATATAACATCACTATCAAAAAATGAGCTTTTAGAAAAGAGAAAAAAAATAGGAATGATATTTCAACACTTTAACTTATTGGCATCAAGAACAGTTGGAGAGAATGTAGCCTTTGCTTTAGAGATAGCAGGTTGGGAAAAATCAAAGATAAAAGATAGAGTAAAGGAACTTTTAGAAGTAGTTGAACTTTCTAGTAAAATAGATTCTTATCCTAGTCAATTAAGTGGAGGACAAAAGCAGAGAGTTGCAATAGCAAGAGCATTAGCAAATAATCCAGATATACTGCTATCAGATGAGGCAACTTCAGCTCTAGATCCTAAAACAACAAATTCAATATTGGATCTGTTAAAAAATATTCAACAAAAATTTGGACTTACTGTCGTAATGATAACACATCAGATGGAGGTTATTAGAGATATTTGTAATAGAGTTGCAGTAATGGCAGATGGAAGAATTGTTGAAACTGGAGGGGTACACCACATATTCTCAGCTCCTCAAAGTGAAGTTACAAAAGAGTTAATCTCTTACTTACCTAGTACAGAGGAAAAGGGAGTAGAGATAATGAAAACAAAAGGAAAGATGATTATTAAATTAAAATTCCTTGGAACAATAGCAGAAGATCCTATAATTTCACAAGCTGTAAGAAATTTCAATATAGATTTAAGTATTTTAGGAGGATCAATAGATCATCTTTCAACTATGAAAGTAGGACATCTTTTCATAGAACTTTCTGGAGAGATGGGACAACAAAAAGAGGCAATAGAGTGGTTTAATGAGTCAGGAGTAATAGTAGAGGTGATTTATAATGGTATTTAGTATGATATTAGATTCAACACTTGAAACTTTATATATGGTATTTTTCTCAACAATCTTTTCATTGTTAATAGGATTTCCAATAGGAGTTCTATTAGTAGTAACAAAAGAGGGAAATATTATGGAGAGACCCAAATTAAACAAGGTTTTGGAAATAGTAATAAATACTTTAAGATCATTTCCTTTTATCATATTGATGATTTGTCTGTTCCCACTTTCAAGAATAATAGTAGGAACAACAATAGGAAGTACAGCAGCAATAGTTCCTCTTTCAATATCAGCAGCACCATTTGTAGCTAGAATGATAGAGGGAGCTTTAAATGAAGTTGACAAGGGACTAATAGAAGCAAGTTCAAGTATGGGAGCAAGTAATAGTACAATAATTTGGAAGGTTATGATTCCAGAAACAATGCCTCATATTATTCATGGGATAACAGTTACAGTAATCAGTCTTATAGGTTTCTCAGCAATGGCAGGAACAATAGGAGCTGGAGGACTTGGAGATTTAGCAATTAGATTTGGATATCAAAGATTTAAAACTGATATAATGATCTATTCAGTAATAGTGATAATATTATTAGTTCAAGTATTACAATCATTAGGAAACTATTTAGTAGATAGAATTAAAAAGAAAAGATAATTAAGTTTTACAATATAAAAAATTTATAGGGAGAGGATAATTATGAAAAAATCTTTTAAAACTTTATTAGCAGCAGCATTTATCTTAGTAGGAGCAACAGCATTAGCAGGGGAATTGAAAGTTGGAGCAACTCCAGTACCTCATGCAGAACTTCTTAATTTAGTAAAAGAAGATCTTAAAACAGAGGGAGTAGATTTAAAAGTAGTTGAATTTACTGATTATGTAACTCCTAACTTAGCATTAGCAGAGGGAGAGCTAGATGCAAACTTTTTCCAACACTTTCCATATCTTGAAAAGTTCTCAAATGAAAGAGGATTAAACTTAGTATCAGCAGGAAAAATTCATGTAGAGCCACTAGGAGTATTTTCACAAAAAATAAAAGATATTAAAGATCTACCAAACAAAGCAACTATTGCTATTCCAAGTGACCCATCAAATGGAGGAAGAGCTTTAATTTTACTTCACAACAATGGAATTATTAAATTAAATGACCCAACAAATCTATATGTAACAGAATTTGATATTGTAGAAAATCCTAAAAAATTAAAATTTAAACCTATTGAAGCAGCACAATTACCAAGAGTTTTACCAGATGTAGAAGCAGCAGTTATCAATGGAAACTATGCTTTAGAAGCTGGATTTTCACCAGTTGAAGATTCATTATTATTAGAAGGAGCAGAATCTCCATATGCTAATATTATAGCTGTAAAATCAGGTGATGAAAGCAAAGAAGATATTCAAAAACTTTTAAAAGCACTTCAAAGTAAAAAAGTAAGTGACTATATTGGAGCAAACTACAAAGGTGGAGTAGTTCCAGCATTCTAAGACAGATACATTTTGAGATATACATAAAAAGGAGTTGTTAGTTATGAAAAAAATACTATTATTATTTATACTTTTATCAACAATATGCTTTGGAAAAACATTAAAAATAGGGACAACATCATATCCTGGAGCTGAAATAATGAACTTAATTAAAGATGACTTAAAGGCAAAGGGGATAGAGTTAGAAATAGTGGAGATGAATGACTATGTAACTCCAAATCTTGCATTGGCAGATGGTGATATAGATGTAAACTCATTTCAACACCTTCCATACTTAGAGCAATTTAACAAAGATAAAGGGCTTAATCTAGTTTCTGCAGGGGCAACTTATATTTGTCCTTTAGGGCTTTACTCAAAAAAATATAAAAGTTTAGAAGAGTTACCAGAAAAAGCTGTAATTGCTATACCTAATGATCCAACTAATAGTGGAAGAGCTTTATTACTATTCCATAAAGCTGGATTAATAGAACTAAAAGATCCAACAGATCTACGTGCTACAACATTTGATATAGTAAAAAATCCTAAAAACTTTAAATTTAAAGAGTTAGAAGCAGCACAATTACCAAGAATTTTACCAGATGTAGATGCAGCAGTTATCAATGGTGGATATGCAGTAAATGCAGGATTTTTTCCAACAGAAGATAGTATAGTTCTTGAAGATAAAGATTCTCCATATATCAATATATTTGCTGTAAGAGCAGGAGATGAAAATAGAGAGGATATAAAAGCATTAGTTGAAGCTTTCCAAACAGAAAAAGTAAGAGACTATGTTTTAAAAACTTTTAAAGGTGGTTTTGTACCTGTATTTTAATAGATAATATACTACACTTGAAACCTTAAAATTAGGTGGAGAGTGTAGTTTTTTTATTAATAGGTAAATAGGATAACCTATTCAACCTATTAATAAAAAAGAAAGGATTAAAAGGGGAAGAAATATATATATTTAATACAAAAATAAAAAAAGTTAATGGCATTGAAATTGCTATATTAATATGTAAAAAGAACTAGGAGGGGTATAATGAGATACAATTTTAATGAGAAAATAGATAGAAGGGAAAATCATGCTGCTAAATGGGCAGAGATGAAGATGAAATTTGGAAGAGAAGATTTAACTCCAATGTGGGTAGCAGATATGGATATAAAAGCAGCTCCAGAAATTGTAGAAGCTATGGCTGAAAAAGTTAAACAAGAAATTTTTGGATATGTATACAGACCAGATTCATACTATGAAAGTGCAGCTAATTGGGTAGCAAAAAGATTTGGATATGAGATCTTACCGAATACATTAATACATAGTCCAGGTGTTGTTCCTAGTATGTCTATCCTTGTAAATATGTTGACTAAAACTACAGATAAAATTCTTATTCAATCACCTGTATATCCACCATTTGCAGCATCAGTAAAGGATAATGGAAGACAACTAATAGAAAATCATCTAGTAAAAGATGAAAATGGATATTATACTATTGATTTTGAAGATTTTGAAAATAAGTTATCACAAGAGAGCGTGACACTATTTATTTTATGTAACCCTCATAACCCAGTAGGTAGAGTTTGGAAAAAAGATGAGCTTGAAAAGATGGGAAATCTATGTAAAAAATATAATGTAAGAATTTTAGCAGATGAAATTTGGAGAGATTTAATAATGCCAGGGCATAAACACATTCCAATGGGATCTATAAGTAAAGAGATAGAGGATATAACTATAACTCTATTTTCCCCAACAAAATTATTTAACTTAGCAGGACTTCAAGCATCTTTTGCTACTTTCCCAAGATTAGAAGAGAGAAAAGCCTTTGATGATATTTTAGGAAAAATGGATGTTAAGAGAAATAATCCATTTAGTTTAGTTGCTTTTGAAGCTGCATATAATAAGTGTGAAAATTGGTTAGAGGAATTAATTACACATTTAGATGGAAATATGCAATATGTAGTTGATTTTATAAAAGAGAGAATACCAGAGATAAAAACAGTAAAACCAGAGGGAACATATTTAATGTGGTTAGACTTTAATGATATTGGTATTCCTCAAGATAAGATTCAAGAGTTTTTAATAAATGAAGCA
Organism: Fusobacterium varium; assembly: GCA_021531615.1. Classification (NCBI taxonomy): domain Bacteria; kingdom Fusobacteriati; phylum Fusobacteriota; class Fusobacteriia; order Fusobacteriales; family Fusobacteriaceae; genus Fusobacterium; species Fusobacterium varium. The sequence goes on from JADYUE010000045.1 coordinate 10,672, forward strand.
AAGGTTGCTATGAATGATGGAGGAACTTTTGGAGAAAATGGAAAAGGTTTTGCAAGAATGAATGTTGCTTGTCCTAGATATATGGTAGAAGAGGCAATGGAGAAAATAGAAAAAGCAGTAAAAAATATAAAATAGATTTAAGAGTTTAATACACCTAAAGCCTTAAAAATTTAAGGTGGAAGGTGTATTTTTTATAAGCCTTTATATGATATACTTAAAATAATAGAAGTTAAGAACATAATATTAAAAAATTAAAGGTGGATATTATGAAAAAGAAGGTTGCAATAATAACAAATGCTAAAGAGATAAGAAATTCCATGAAGGAACAAATGGAGTTTCTTTTTGAAGAGTTAATAGAAATAGAGATATACAGTATAGAGGATAAAAGTATAAAAAAACTGAATAGAGCTGATCTATATTTAATTTCAAGTAGTGCCTATGAGTTTTTAGATAGCGATTTTTTAAAAAAGGATAATATAGTAATAGCAGATTTGACTTTAACTAAGGAAAAGCTAGGATATTTAAAAAGCTTTCCTAAGGGAACAAAGGCAATATTTTTTAATGTTAGTTTTAAAATGTGTATAGAGGCAATATCAATGATGTATCATTTAGGGGTTAATAATATAGAGTTTATTCCTGCCTATCCTAAAATGGAAAAGTTTCCAGATGAAAATATAATTATTACTCCGTCAGAAACTAAACTTCTCCCTAAAAATATTGATAATAGAGAGATAATAGATATAGGACATAGGATAATAGATGCTAATACAATTATAGAGATAGCTTTAAAATTAGAATTTGAACATATCTTGTATTATAAAAAGATTAGAGAGTATTTAGATACAGTGGCAACAAATGATTATAGTTTAAGTAAAATATTGGAAAAAGCAACACAAGCAGAGAGCCAATTTTCCCTTTTAATGAAAACAACAAAGATAGCTATATTAGGTGTTGATAAGGATAACTTCCTATGTTCTTGTAATGAGAGGGCAGAGAAAATTTTAAATAAGAGAAGTGGAACTCTATTAGGAAATAATGCAGAGGAACTATTGCCATATATACCTTTTAAAGAGGCAAAAGAGAGCAGAGAGGAGATAAAAGCTAAGCTTATAAAAATAGGAGATGAATATATTAATATCTCAATTATTCCAATAATAAAAGCTGAATATTATATGGGGGCTTTTGCTATATTTCAAAAGTTTGAAGAGGAAGAGAAGAAACAGAATGAGTTAAGAAGACAGTTGCTAAATAAGGGGCATAAGGCAAAATATACTTTTGATGATATAGTTGGAGAGAGTCAACCTATGCTAAAATTAAAGGGTTTGGCTAAAAAAATGGCTAAAATAGATGCAGATATTTTAATCACTGGTGAAAGTGGAACAGGAAAAGAACTTTTTGCTCATGCTATTCATAATTATTCCAATAGAAGAGAGTTTCCATTTATAGCAGTAAACTGTGCAGCTATTCCAGAAACTTTATTAGAAAGTGAACTTTTTGGATATGAAGAGGGAGCTTTTACAGGAGCTAAAAAAGGTGGAAAGATAGGATTTTTTGAATTTGCTCATAAAGGAACACTATTTTTAGATGAGTTAGAGGGAATGAGTCCAGCTCTTCAAGTAAAATTACTTCGTGTAATACAGGAAAAAGAGATAATGAGAATAGGTGGAGATAAGGTAATCAATGTTGATGTAAGAATAATCACAACTACAAATGAAGAGTTAAGAAAATTAGTAAAAGAGGGAAAATTTAGAAAGGATTTGTATTATAGAATGTGTGCTTTTCCTTTGATAGTTCCTCCATTGAGAGAGAGAAAAGATGATCTATATCTTTTAATAGAAAAATTTATGAGAAATAGTGGGGGAGAGTTTAGATTTTCAGCTAAAGCTAAAAAAGCATTAGAGTTGTATAATTGGGAAGGGAATATAAGGGAGTTAAAAAATTATATAGAATTCTTTAGTTTTACTGGGGATAAGATAATTGAATTTGAAGATATGCCTTTTGCTATTAAAGAGTATTATGAAAATATGGCAGAAGAAATTGAACTAAAAAAAAGAGAAGATAAAGAAAACTATTATGAAAAAATTTTAGGAAAAGGGTATAAAGATAGTTTGTTTATTTTAGAAAAAATAGCTGAATGTTGCAAGAAAGGAAAAAGCAGTGGTAGACAAAGTCTTGTAGATCTTTCTAAAAAAGAAGGTGTATTTTTAACAGAACAAGAAGTAAGAGGGATATTGAAAAAACTTGAAGAGTTAAAATTAATAGATGTTTTTAAAGGGCGTAAGGGAAATAAAATTTCATCTGAAGGGGAAAAGTTGTTGAGAAAATTAAAAAGTTCTATGGACAAAATATAAAAATGGAGGGAGATTATGAATATTTTAACTAAGATAATAAAAGAGGATATGAAACCAGCATTGGGAGTAACAGAGCCAGGAGCAATAGCTTTTTCAGTAGCAAAGGCAAAAAGTTATATAACTGGAGATATAAAAAATGTAGAAGTGAGATTAAATTCAGGAATATATAAAAATGCTTTTACTTGTGGGATTCCAAATTCTAATGAAGTAGGAAATGTTTTTGCAGCTGCATTAGGTGTTGTAGCAGGAAAAGCAGAGAAAGGATTAGAATCTCTCGAAGATGTAACAGAAGAGGATAATATAAAAGCTCAAAGATTAATTGACGATGGAAAAGTAAAGGTAGAATTAAGTAAAATAACATCAGATATTATAATTGAATCTGAAGTTAGAACAGAAAAAGAAAATTGCCTTATAAGAATAGAGGGAACACATACAAATATAGTAAAAATAGTATTAAATGGAAAAACTATTTTTGAAAAAGAAGTTGAAAGTAAGAAAGAAGATTCTCAAGAGGTAGAATTACACAAATATAGTGTAAAAGAGATCTTAGATTATATTAATAGTGTTGATATCTCTGAGATAGATTTTGTAATGTTAGCTCATAAGATGAATATGGAGTTATTTCAAGAGGGCTTAAACAGTGAAAGAACTACCTTTGTAAAGCAACTTTTAAAAATGAATGGAGATAGGATATATTCAGATAACTCTTTAAATACGGCTCAACTTTTATGTAACGGAGCTATTGAGGCAAGAGTTTTGGGACTTAATAAACCAGCTATGAGTATTACTGGTTCAGGAGCTCATGGAATTATTACAACACTTCCTCTATTTGCTGAATATAAAGTTAAAAATTTAAGTGATGAAAAATTAATAAGAGCTACTATATTAAGTTATCTTATCTGCACATATATTAAAGAGTATTCGGGGAGATTATCAGCGTTTTGTGGTTGCGGAATAGCTGGAGGAACAGGAGTAGCTTGTGGGCTAGGATATTTAAGAGGAGCAACTTTAGAAGAGATAACAAATATAATAAATAATATGGCTTCAGGAATCACAGGAATGATATGTGATGGAGGAAACCAAGGTTGTACTATGAAGGGAATTGTTGCAGTAGATGCAGCATATAGAGCAGTGGAGATGGCTATGAATAACACATATATATTCAATGTTCATGGAGTAAATGGAGTTACTCCAGAGAAAACAATGATGAATATGGGAAAAATAGCATCTCCAGGAATGATAGAAACAGAGAAAGTAATAGTAGATATATTTAGAGAAAAATAGAATATAGTTTATTTTCTTATCTCATTAAAATATGCAAAGAACTCTCTTAAACTACAGTTAAAAAATAAAATTAAAGGAGAATTAGCATAAATTGCCTCAACAGGAATATCAAGTTTTTTAGCTATAAATTTAGCTCTGTACAAATGGAAAGAGCTAGAGATTACTCCAATATTTTTGACCTCTAAACTGTCTAATATCTCTTTAGAAAATTTGAAATTTTCATAGGTAGATGTAGCTTTATCTTCTAAAATAAGATTCTTTTCAGGAATCCCCTTTTTAATTAGATAATTTGCCATACCTTGAGCTTCTGGCAGATTTTCATCATCACCTTTTCCCCCAGATAGAATAAAAATTGTATCTGGAAATTTTAGATAGTATTCATAAGCTTTTATTAATCTAAGCTCTAAAGTTTTAGATGGTATATTATCGTCTAGTTTACCACCTAACACTATTATATGAGATGTTTTAGGAAAATTATCTTTGTTTATAGCTATATCTTTTAAAAGAATAGCTTCAAAACCAATAAAAGCGACAAGAAGTATTGCGTATCCTAATTTACATAGATTTTTTAAATTTTTAAAGAGTGAACTATCTTTAGATTTTTTTGAAAAATATCTGTATATAAAAGTTGAAAGATAGATTAAAAATAGAAAGGAAAAAGCAAAATCTCCCTTAGAAAAAATAATTGCTAAAATAAATATAGTTGTGATGATAATATCTTGTTTTTTCATTATTACTCCTAAAATTTTCTTTTTATTATAGCATTAAATTGGTAAAATATACAAAAATTATATATAATAAAGTTACTGAAAATTTAGAGTTAGGAGAAAAAATGGAAAATTATCTATTAAATAGTTTTAGAACAAGTTTATTAAATGAAAATATAGAGTCAAATCTGAATTATCAACATAAATTACTTTCAAATAAAAATGAAAAAATAATAAGTACTCTGAGAAGGGAGTTAGAAGAGTGTGATGAATTTATAATCTCAGTTGCTTTTATTACAGAAAGTGGAGTTACTATGATTTTGGAGCAGTTGAGAAGTTTAAATGAAAGAGGAGTTAAGGGGCAAATTCTAACTGGAGATTATCTTACTTTTACTCAACCTAAGGCTTTGAAAAAGCTTATGGAGTTAGAAAATATAGATGTAAGATTGGTATCAGAGGAAAAATTTCATGCTAAAGGTTACTTTTTTAGAAAAAAAGATATTTGGACTATGATAATTGGAAGTAGTAATCTTACCCAAACAGCTCTTACAGTAAATTTTGAGTGGAATTTAAAGATTAGTTCTTTAAAAGATGGAAAGATAGCTAAAAATATTTTAGAGAATTTTTATAATATTTTTAATAGTATTTCAAAGTTAACAGATGAAAGATTAAAAGAGTATGAAGAAAATTATCTTATGTATAAGAGTTTTAATAAAAAGATAAGGAGAGAAGAAAAGAGCTTAATTGAAAAAGAGGTAAAACCTAATATTATGCAGGAACAAGCTCTTAAAAACTTAGAATCTTTGAGAAATTATGCAAAGAGAGGGTTGTTAATAAGTGCAACTGGAACTGGTAAAACTTATTTAAGTGGTTTTGATGTGAAAAATGCAAAGGCAGAAAAAGTACTTTTTATAGCTCATAGAAAAACAATATTATCAAAGGCTAAAGAAACATTTGAAACTATTATAAAAGATAAAAAAATGGGCATATATGATGGAAGCATAGGAGAAGAGGATTATATTTTTGCTATGATTCAAACTATGAGTAAAAAAGAGCATCTTGAAAAGTTTCCAAAAGATTATTTTGATTATATTGTAATCGATGAAGTTCATCATGGGGGAGCAAAGAGTTACCAAAGTTTAATAAATTATTTTACTCCTAAATTTATGTTGGGAATGACTGCTACTCCAGAGAGAGGGGATAACTTTGATATATATGAACTTTTTCATCATAATATAGCTTATGAGATAAGATTACATGATGCTTTAAGAGAGGAGTTATTATGCCCATTTCATTATTTTGGAATTTCAGATATAGAGGTAGATGGGGAGTTAATAACAGAGAAAACAGCTGTAAAAAAATTAACTGCTGATGAGAGAGTAAATCATATTATCGAAAAAAGTAAATTTTATGGTTATAGTGGAGATAAGCTTCATGGTTTAATTTTTGTTTCAAGAGTTGAAGAGGCTATTGAGCTAACAGAGAAGATGAAGAGCAGAGGAATAAGATGTGAAGTTTTAACTGGAGAGGATAGTGATAGTAAGAGAGAAAAAACTATTTTAGATTTAGAAGAGGGAAAAATAGAGTATATAATCACTGTGGATATTTTTAATGAGGGAGTGGATATTCCTTGTATAAATCAAGTTATATTACTTCGTCCTACTGAATCATCAATAGTGTATATTCAGCAGTTAGGAAGAGGTTTGAGAAAATATGAGGGAAAAGAGTATGTAGTTATTTTAGATTTTATAGGTAACTATGAGAAAAACTTTTTAATTCCAGTGGCAGTTTCTCAAGATAATAGCTATGATAAAGAGTATATGAAGAGATTTATAATGAATGGAACAGATATGATTCCAGGGCAGAGCTCAATAATCTTTGAAGAGATAGTAAAAGAGAGAATTTTTGAAAATATTAATAAAAACAATTTCTCAACTAAGAAAAACATTGAGAGAGATTTTAATTTGTTAGAAAAGCAACTAGGAAGAATACCTATGCTATACGATTTTTTCCAAAGAAATATGATAGATCCAAGTGTAATTTTAAAATATAAAAAAACATATGATGAGATATTAAGAATAATGAGACCTAAAATTGATTTTGGAAAGATAAGTTTCACTGAAAATAATTATCTTAGATATATCTCAAGTTTTTTAACTCCTGCTAAAAGGGTACACGAAATGGTAATTCTTTCTTTAATACTTAAAAATAAAAAAATAGAGATAGAAGAAATTGAAAAGGAATTAAAAGATAGATACAATTTAATTGAACAAAGAGAAAATATAGAAAATGGATTAAAGCATTTAGCAAAAGAGATTTTTATAAGTTTATCAACTGCTAAGGAATTTTATCCTTTAATAGAAAAATATGAAGATTATTATATATGTTGTGAGGACTTTGAAAAAAGTTATAGAGAGAACAGCTATTTTAAAAGCTTAGTAGATGATTTGATAAAATATAATCTTGCATATGTAGAAAAAAATTACAAGCAAGAGACAAAGGAAAGTATTTTAAAATATAAAGGATACAGTAAACAAGAGGCATTTTGGTATCTAAATTTAGATTTTAATAATGGATATCAAGTAAGTGGTTATACAGTTTTTGAGAAAGAGAGAAAGGTAATTCTTTTTATAACTTTAGATGATACTGGAATTTCTGCTGATTATGATAACACATTTTATGATAATAAAAGAGTAACTTGGTTTTCAAAAGCTCAAAGATATTTGCTAAAAAATGGGAAATTAACAGCAGAAGGAAAAATAGCAGAAAACTATTATATTCTTGAAGTTTTTATAAAGAAAAAACTTGGAGAGAATTTTTATTATTTAGGACAAGTAGAAAAAGTTATCAATCCTAAAGAGATAATAAATAGTTATGGAAAGAGTGTTGTAGAGTATGAGTTGGTTTTAAAAAATGAGATGTAACTACTCAGCTATGTAGTTTACAAAAAATTAAAAATCAGCTAAAAATTAGGAGAATTTGCTTA
>JADYUE010000046.1 GCA_021531615.1 Fusobacterium varium
TATCGGAATCGAACCAATCACCTACTGATTACAAGTCAGTTGCTCTACCAGATGAGCTAAAGCGGCATTCATATTTCTTTGTTGTTTTGTCCTTGTCTCTCTCGGACATTAGTTATAATACAATATTTTACATTTTTTGTCAAACACTTTTTTTAAATTTTTTTAAAAATTTTTTTCACTATATTATAAACCTAACATTTTCAATATATTTCCATAGATTATTTTTTAAAAATTTTTTCAATTTCCTCTTCACTATACTCTCTTTTGGCCTTCATATTTTCTAAAAGATCTTTTTTTATATCCAATTTTTTTTCTATCTCTTTCATCTCTTTTACAATTTCAACATTTTTTATTCCATTTTCATGAAAAATTTTCTCAACATTTTTTAAACACTCTATCGAAGCTGGCTTTACCCAACTTTCTGCTCCTCTTCTTGCTAAAGAGTTAAGTTGAAGTTTATCAAATCTTATCTCTTGCAAAAATTTAGCCATTTTTTCTATATCCTCTTTTCTGTCTGTAAGCCCCTCTATAATAAAAGTTTCAAGATATACTTTACCCTTATAACAACTAGCAGATAGTTTTCTTAATCCCTCCATTATCATAGATACATTTACATTTTCACCTGGTCTATTTATCTTATGAAAAACTTCATTATTTACACTATTCAATGTTGGAATAATAAGATCTACATCTAATATCTCCTCTATTACCTCATCCTCTTTTAAAAGTAACCCATTTGTAATTAAGCAAACTTTCAAATCTGTATTATTTTTTATCCACTTTACTATCTTTCCAAGATCCTTGCTTAAAGTTGGCTCTCCACTTCCAGAAAAAGTTATATAATCTGGTGTTACATCTTTTAAAACAGATTTTAACTCCTCCTCTACCTCTTTAATATCTTTAAAGCTCTCTCTTTTAGTTGAAAGTTTTGGTGTGGCTCCACACTCACAAAAAACACAATTCATATTACAACTTTTTGGTTTTACAAGATCCACTCCCAATGAAACTCCCAATCTTCTTGAGGGTACAGGTCCAAAAACATGTCTATACATAAAATTCCCTCCAATTATCAATTAGTGAATAGATAATAGCTGATAGTTTATATGGATGGTGTCTTACCATTCCTTTAGGATCTATCTCTAAAATATCTCTTTCTATCAGATTAACATTATATTCTTTAATTTTTTCTCTATCTAACTCAACTTTATCACTATTCATACTTTTATATCTTACTAAGATATCTTGTGGAATATCTCTAGGATCCACTATTACACTATCTATTACCCCTTCACCTATATTATCATTGATAGCTTTTATATGATCTGATACTGTGTATCCCTCTGTTTCTCCAGGTTGTTGCATAGCATTACAAATATATATTTTTTTAGCCTTACTCTTTTTCAAACTCTCTTTTATTCCCTTTAATAAAAGATTTGGAATTATACTTGTATATAAACTTCCTATTCCAAAAATAATAAGATCTGCCTCTTCTAAAGCTTTTAAATTTTCCTCTGGTGCTTCAACCTCATCTTTATAGTAGACTCTTTTTATTTTTTCACCTATAACAGGAATATGTGATTCCCCCTCAACAATTTTTCCATTCTCTTTTTCTGCCATCAAAACAACTTTCTCTGTTGTTGCTGGAAGAATCTTCCCTTTTATATTAAAAAGTTTTCTCAATCTATCTACTGCTGTTCTTATATCTCCAGTTAATTCCTTCATAGCAATTATTAGAAGATTCCCCAAAGGGTGTCCTCCTATAAAGCTATCCTCTTTAAATCTATATTGAAATACCTCTTCAGTCAATGGCTCAACATTGCTTAGAGCTACCATTACATTTCTTAAATCTCCTGGTGCTGGCATATCAAACTCTTTTCTTAAAAAACCACTACTTCCACCATCATCTGCAACTGTAACTATCGCTGTTAGATCAATAGGAAGATATTTTAACCCTCTAAGCACTACTGATATACCACTTCCCCCACCAATTACTACTATTTTAGGTTCTTTTTCCATAATTTTCACCTCACAAGCATCTATGTATTTATTATCTCTCGGAACATAAAAAAAAGCAACTTAATAAATTAAGTTGCTTCTCCAATATTGACTTGGGAGTCTAATAATTATGAACTTTGCAATAAAAAAACAGCTTTTAGCTGTTTTATCCTCAAATGGAGGCGACGACCAGATTTGAACTGGTGATGGAGATTTTGCAGACCTCTGCCTTACCGCTTGGCGACGTCGCCATATATTTTTATGGTGCCCAGAGGCGGAATCGAACCACCGACACGGGGATTTTCAGTCCCCTGCTCTACCGACTGAGCTATCTGGGCATCAACAGTCAGTAGAAATTTAATGGCGGGAGCGACGAGGGTCGAACTCGCGACCTCCTGCGTGACAGGCAGGCGCTCTAACCAACTGAGCTACGCCCCCACATTTATGGTGGTCACAACAGGACTTGAACCTGTGACCCCCTGCTTGTAAGGCAGGTGCTCTCCCAACTGAGCTATGCGACCATTTCTTTAACTGTGCTTCATTATAATACCCTATTTTGTATAATAAAGCAATTTAGAATATAAGTATTTATGATGAAATATCTTAATTTATTTTATTATTCTCTTTTTTTCTTAAAATATCTAAAAAATTAAATTTTATAAAAATATTATTTTTATTTAACTAAACTATAATTTTTAATTTTCCTAATATCAGCTAAAATGGAATTTGGAAAAGAATACTAGAGAGAGTTACGAAATCTGACGCTAAAAATTCCGACGTGTTTGAACAAAGTCGAGTTCCAAAAATAGAGGAGCTTTAGTGACTACTATTTTTGAGATGCAGAAGTGGAAGAATGGAGCTTCTGCGATACCCAGAGTCATATGAATCTTACTCTCTCTTTATTCTTTGACATGGAATTTAGCTGATATTTAAAAGAAATAGAGATAACTAAAGTTGACTAATTAATATAAATAACAAAGGTACTTTGTCAAAACCTAGTGATGTGCTAGATAACTAAGCTTAGTTAGATAAATATAAGTTTTATTAAAGTGTAATTGTTATTTTTTCTCTTCCATTGAATATATAAAAGATGCTATATAAGTTGTAATTGGTGCTACAACAACTAAACCTATACTTCCAATAATTATCTTTATAATTTCAGAAACTACTAATTTCATATTTAAAATCTGGAGTATTGTTGTATCTCTCTCTAAAAAAAGTATTAATAGTGTTAAAAATCCTCCTGAATATGCTAACAATAAAGTTGTTGTCATTGTTCCTATTACAGATCTTCCTACATTGAATCCTGACTTTATTAGATCTTTTCTACTAATTTTAGGGTTATGATATTTTAATTCTTGAATAGTAGCTGTCATATCCATAGCAATATCCATAGCAGCTCCACTTGCTCCAATAACTATTGCAGAATAAAAAATATCCAATATATTTATACTCATAGCACTTGAAAAAACTACACTTTGAGCTAGAGGTTGATTCATACCATCAATTCTAAAAGTATCACCAAACATAAAAGTTAAAGCTGCTGTTACAAAAAGTCCTGACATAGTTCCTAAAAAAGCACTTGTTCCCTTTTTAGTAAATCCTGCTACTAAAAATATAATTAAAGCTGATAACAATATCAATGTAAAAATTGTTATCATAAAAACATTTTCTCCCTTTTTTAATGCTGGTATTAGATACTCCCAAATTATAGCTACACTTCCTATAAAAGACACTAAAGATTGAACTCCAACCTTTCTTGCATAAACTATCAGTAAACTAACAAAAATAAAAGCAAGTCCACCTATTTTTTCAATTCTCAACAGTGATAGAGCTTTTCCTTTTAATTCTCCATTATCATCTGTTACCACCATAAGAATTTTATCTTTTTCTTTGTAAAATTCATCATACTCCATACTTCCACTTAAAAGATTTCTTACTTCTAAAGTTTTTCCCTTATACTCTCCAGTTAAAATTTCAACATTTAAATATTGAGAGCCTATCTTTGATATTCCTTGAACTATTGCGTCACTATTATCTACTGTAAGCACTCTTCCAATATTTTCCTGTTTAAAGAAAAACCCTTCCAGTTTTCCTTTAAAAACTAGAAGGGTAAGAAGAATCACTACAATAGAGATTCCTATTTTTCTCACTCTATTTCCCCCTATGGCTATTTAATCTCTTTTCCCATAGCTTTTCCAATTAATTTTGCAACATCTGTATTATCTTTAAATCCTGAAAACTCTTCTGCTCCATCTCCTACTGCTGCTAGTGGAACTTGTACAGCTGTATGTGCATATGATGTCCATTGCATTCCTGATCTTTCAGAGATTATGTGTGTTGTTGCTATTGCAACTGGACTATATCCTCCAAATTGCTCACTTGCATTTTTATCTTTATCTTCTAGATCCATAGCTTTAACAATTTTAGCTTTTTCATCAGCTGTTAAATCTTTTAATCCCATATTGTCAGCTATATATTTAAAGTATTCATCTCTATTTCCAGTATAAGCTTTTTGAAGTACATCTTCTACTGAAACTTTAACATTTTTTAATTCATTTAGTTTTAAGAAATAGTTAGCACCAAATCCAAGTCCCATTCCTCCTGTTTCATGGTCTGCTGCAATTACTATTAAAGTGTCTTTTGGATTTTTTTCATAAAATTCATAAGCTGATTTTATTGCATCATCAAATGCTATTGTATCGTAAATAGTTCCCATTACGTCATTAGCATGTGATGCATGGTCGATCCTTCCACCTTCTACCATCATAAAGAATCCATCTTTATCTTGTTTTAAAAGTTCAATTCCTTTTTCAGTCATATATTTTAAGCTAGGAACTTCAGCTTTTCTATCTATTTCATATGGCATATGTGATGCTTCAATAGCTACAAAAGCTTTTTCTCCCTCTTTTGGAGTCCAATTTTTATAATCTTTAATTGAAGATTCTGATACAAATGTTTTATATCCTTTATCTGCAAACTCTTTTACAAGATCTCTATCATCTTTTCTTTTACTTGTAAGTTCTCCACCTTTTTTAACAAAGTGTCTAAATCCTCCACCTGCAAAGTAGTCTACATTACTTTTTACATAATCTTCAGCTATTCCATTTTCATCATCTCTATCTATATTGTGAGATGCAAATACTGCTGGAGTAGCATGAGTTATTCTTGTAGTAGTTACTAATCCTGTTGCTTTTCCATCCTCTTGAGCCATTTCTAAAAGAGTTTTTAGATCTTTACCTTTAGCATCCTTTGCTATATAACCGTTATTTGTTTTATGCCCTGTTGCCAATGCAGTTCCTGCTGCTGCTGAGTCTGTAATTAAAGTATCTGCTGAATATGTAGTTGTTATTGCTGAAAATGGAAGTGAGTTTAATAGAAGTTTTCCATCCTCTTTCATCACACCTTTTTTATACTCTTCAGCTATCTGTCTTTGAGCTGCTCCCATTCCATCCCCTATGAAATAGAAGATATATTTAGGTTGTGCAAAACTTGTAGCTGCCATTAAAGCCATTCCTGCTAATACCATATGTTTTCTTTTTAACATATTTTACTTTCCTCCTTGAACATTTCAATTTTATGCTTTCAAGGTTAGATTACTCCTTAAATGTTAAATAAGTTTTATTTTCTTGTAAAACATATGTAAAATATTCTTTAAACTATAATTTCCAAAAGTAGAGGAGTGCAAACGACTACTACTTTTGAGACACAGAAACGGAGTTTCTGTGATCCTTAAATCTATATTTACAAAATTTATATTTTTTAGAGAATTTATTTTTCCTTTCTCTAATATCAGCTAAATGTAATTTGGAAAAGAATATTAGAGAGAGTTACGAAATCTGACGCTAAAAATTCCGACGTGTTTGAAGACGAAGTCAAGTTCCAAAAATAGAGGAGCTTTAGTGACTACTATTTTTGAGATGCAGAAGTGGAAGAATGAAGCTTCTGCGATACCCATAGTCAGATGAGTGTTACTCTCTCTTTATTCTTTGACATGGAATTTAGCTGATATTTAAAATATAAGTTTTGACAACTTAACTTGATGAATAATCGCTAAATACAAAGGTACTTTATCAAAACCTACGGATGTACTAGATAACTGAGTTTAGTTATATATATTATAGTTTTTATAGAAAAAAGCTAAGAAAATTGATAATTTAATATCAATCTCTTAGCTCTCTCTTAAAATATAATTTTTTCCCTTTTATACCCTACATATTCTGGGCTTTCATCACAAATACCAACTGTTTTAAAATCTTTTTTCTCATAATAATTATTTAATTTATTATTGTTAATATTACAATCTAAACGAAGAGTTTTTTTGCTATTTTCTCTGCATAAATTTTCACAATACTCTATAATTTCACTTCCAATTCCTCTAATTTCAGTGTCTGTTGCAAAATTATGAATATAGTAAGCTGGCACATCATTTTCCCATCTTTCATCTTCCTCTAGCAAAACAAATGTTCCAACTATCTTTTGAAAATTCTCCACAAGAAATAGTTCCCTATTCTCAACTTTACTTTTAAAATAGTTAAAATCATAGAGTTTTAAATACTCTTCATCCCATTGATTAATATCATTTTCTTTCATCCAAAGGCATCTATTTTCTATTACTTTCATCACTGATAAAATATCATCTACTTTTGCCCTTCTAAAAATGAAACTCTCTTTTTCCACTGTTCCTACCTAACTTCTATAAAATGCCTTATATGCTCTATATGTTTCATAAACATCTAGTTTTGATGAAACTTCAAAAGGTGAGTGCATAGCAAGTAAAGCTGGTCCAATATCAATTGTGTGAATTCCTAACTCTGCAAGATACATTGCAACAGTTCCTCCTCCACCTTCATCAACTTTTCCTAACTCTCCAATTTGCCAATTAACTTTTGCATCATTTAATATTTTTCTAATTTTTCCTACATATTCTGCATCAGCATCATTTGTACTGCTCTTTCCTCTAGCTCCTGTATATTTTGTTACAACAACTCCATACCCTATTTTAGCAGCATTTTGAGCATCATGAACACTTCTAAAGATTGGATCTATTCCAGCATTAACATCTGAAGACATAGCATTAGAGTTCCATAATGTTCTTCTTAACATCATCTCATTGTAATTACCTTTTACTTTTTCTAAAAGATCTCCAGTTACATAGTTGATATAATCAGATTTTAATCCTGTTGATCCTGCTGATCCTATCTCCTCTTTATCTGCTAAGAAACATACTGCTGTTCTTTTTGGAGTCTCTTCTAAATCAAGAATTGCCATCATTGAAGTATATCCACAAATTCTATCATCTTGTCCATAAGCTCCTATCATAGATTTATCAAATCCTAAATCTCTAGCTTTTCCAGCTGGTACAAGTTCAAGTTCTGCTGATATAAAATCTTCCTCTATCATTCCATAATCTCTATTTAAAATTTCAAGAACTGTATATTTTATCTTTTCTTTTATCTCTTTATCTTCAATAGTTGAAGGGATACTTCCTACAAGTATTTGAAGTTCCTCTCCTTTTATAACCTCTCCACTTTTTCTATCTCCTTGGATTTTTCCTGCAAGGTGTGGAAGAATATCTGGAATTGTAAATACTGGATCTTCATCTTTTTCTCCTATTTCAATATTTACTTTTTCTCCAGATGCTAATACTACAACTCCGTGCATAGCTAATGGAATTGATGCCCATTGATATTTTTTAATTCCACCATAATAGTGAGTTTTCATATATGCAAGATCTAAATCTTCATATAGTGGATTTCCTTTTAAATCTAATCTTGGAGAGTCAACATGAGATACTACATAGTTTACACCTTTTTCTATATCATCTTCTCCAACTACAACTAATACAAGGTTTTTTCCTCTATTTACATAGTAAACCTTATCCCCAGCTTTTAAACTGCTTTTATTTTCAGCATTTACAAAACCTTTAGATTCTACTAATTCAATACCTTTAGTTACAAACTCTCTTTCAGTTTTAGCACTGCTCAAAAATTCTTTGTATCCTTCTGAAAACTTAAATACTTGGTCTTTGCTGTCTACACAGTTCCAACCATTTTCTTTTTTGTAATTCATCTTACCATCTCCCTGTTTTAGATGTTTGTTTCACCAAGTATAGTATATCATATCTTTTAACTTTATAAATAAAAAAAGGAAGATTTTACTCCTCCTTTATCTAAAACTATTTTTCATTAGCCCAAAGTGTCAGTTGCTCTAACATATCCTCAGTAATTACTTGTGTTTCTAGCATCTCATCAGTATTTTTGTACATTATTCCTCCTGCAATATATATAAAATTTTTTATCTTCAAAAATTAGTGACATAGATGTTATTATATTATTCATTCTATATTTTAGCAAGAAAATATTTTTACTTTTCTAATTAGTTGTGATATTTCTATAAATATCACTATATCTTGTGTAATATTTCATTATAATTTACTCAATAAAAAAGCTGTCACAACTAACATAAATTTGTTAATTTATAACAGCAATTTTTTTAATTATAAATTTAAAAATAGATTTATCAACACAAGCTTCATATTTACTGGAAATCTAAGCATACTTTTAAGTTTTAATCTATCTTCTAAACCACTTAAATTACCTAATGTTGACACTGTGTATTCTATTATTTTTCTCTGCAAATTTCTATCATTTGCTCCTCTTAAAATCTCTTCAGCAAAATAAAGTTTTTCCTGTTGAGCTAAATAGTGCCTATTATTTATAAAATCTTTTATACATTTATAAATATAAACCTTCTCTTTAAAATCCTCTGTTTCCTCATATTTTTTTAGATGAACTCCTATCATCTCATAAGATTCAGCTTTTTGCAGATCTATATCACTGATCTTAAAATTTTCTATATCTCTACTATTTCCAAGAAAAAAATTATAAGTGAACTCATCTACATCTAGTTCCTCTGCATCTCTTTTCTTTATCTTAACTAGAATACTTCTAGATTTGATAGTTGGTAAAATATTTAAACTATTTGTTAAAAGAATAAAAAAACTATTCTCTGCTGGTTCTTCTATAAGTTTCAAAAGAGAGTTTCCAGCCTCTTTTTTTAACTTTTGAATATCTTTTAAGATAAATATTTTTCTCTTACCTTCAGAGGCAGATGATGAAGACTTATACCCTAATTCTCTTACAGTGTCAACTTTTATTCCATTTACATCTTCTACAACTTCAAGATCTCCATATGTCAATCTTTCTATTCTTTGACACACATTACAACTGTCACAGAAGTCATCTTCAAAAGTCTCACAACATAAACCTTTAGCAAAATATAGAGCAAATTCTAAAAGTTGATCACTATCACTTCCATAGAAGAGATATGTCCCTGATTTCTTATTCAATTTTAGTTCATTTTTAAAAAATCTTTTTACCTCTTCATTGGAAACAATATCTTTTATCATTATCTTTCAGCCTTTTCTATTTTTCTTAATATATTTAGTTGATCAAGTGCCATTCCAGCCCCTCTTACAACACTTTCAAGAGGATTTTCAGCTAATCTAACTGCTAGATTAGTATGTTTAGCTATCATCTCAGGGAAGTTTCTTATCAATGAACCTCCTCCAGCCATAACTATTCCATTATCTACAATATCAGCTGCAAGTTCTGGTGGAGTTCTTTCAAGGACATATTTTACACACTCTACAATCTCCATAAGAGAATCATTTATAGCCTCTCTTACCTCTTCAGAACTTATCTCTACTGTTTTAGGAAGTCCCATTATTAAGTCTCTTCCTTTTATAGCAATAGTTTCTTCCTCTTCTAATGGAAGAGCAGTTCCTATCTTAATTTTTATCTCTTCAGCTGTCTTATCTCCTATTAATAGGTTATGTGTTTTCTTTACATATTTTATAATATCAATATCAAAGTTATTTCCAGCTGTTCTTATTGTTTTACTTACTACTGTTCCCCCTAATGAGATAACAGCTACGTCTGTAGATCCACCACCAATATCTATTATCATATTTCCTTCTGGGACCGCTATATCAAGTCCAGATCCAAGAGCAGCAGCTCTAGCTTCCTCTATAAGATAAGCTCTCTTTGCTCCTGCTGAAATTGCAGCTTCTAGTACTGCTCTTTTCTCTACCCCTGTAACATCTATTGGCACACATATCATAATTTCTGGCATAATAAAATTATATGATCCAAAAACTTTTTTAATAAAGTATTTTATCATAGCTTCTGTTATATCATAATCTGCTATTACCCCTTCACTTAAAGGTTTTACTGCAACTATTGTATCTGGAGTTTTTCCAAGCATCTCTTTAGCTTCATTTCCAACAGCCAAAACTTTTCTACTCTCTCTCTCAACTGCAACAACTGAAGGTTCATTTAAAACTATTTTTTTATGTTTCTTGCTATATACAAGTGTATTAGCTGTTCCTAAATCTATTCCTATACTTCTGTTAAGTCTAAAACTTGGGAATAACTTCATCTATACTTCACCCTCTATACATTTTTTTAATGCCATCTCTATTAAATCTTCTCTATTATCTGTATAAAATGCTGCAATCAATGCTTCAAATGCTGTTGCCTCTTTATACTCCATCACTGAACAAGATTTAGGAAAAGTCTTTATATTTCCATTTTTAGCTCTATTTCCTAATTGCTGATATTTTTCTTCTAGCAATGGTAAAATCTCTTTATACAGTACACTTTGCCTCTTAGCATTGACACACTCTTTTACTTTTCTATTTAAGTTTTGAAGATTTAACCCCTTTGAAATCCAATATTTTCTTACATATAGCTCCCAAACAGCATCTCCTAAATATGCCAATACTACTCCACTTGTCTCTCTTAAATCTACATACTCCATGTAGTCTTATCCTTTCCATCTTTAATTTTTATTCCCATTTCAGCAAGTCTATCTCTTATCTTATCTGACATCCCCCAATTCTTTTCAGCTCTTGCTTCTCTTCTAAGTTCAAGAATAAATTCTACAAGTTCAGAAGTAAGGTTTCCAACTTCATTATCTAATTTTAATTTAACTCCTAGAACTTCTTCCATTATATTTACTATATAATCAACTGTTTTTTGTACATTTTCTTTTCCTAATACACTTAGTTTTTCACTATCTAAAGCTTTATTTAACTCTTTTACAAGTTCAAATATAGCTCCAAGTCCTTGAGCTGTGTTAAAGTCATCATCCATTCCAGCAATAAACTTTTCACTTGAAGTTTTTAATACTTCTGCTAACTCTACACAATCATTTCCATTTTCTACTGCTTCATTAGCAAGAATATTTTTAGCTCTTACAAGAGCATTTTCTATTCTTTCAAGAGATGATTTAGCTTGATTTAACTCATAGTTTGAAAATTCCATAGGTTTTCTATAATGAGCTCCCAATACAAACAGTCTTATTACTCTTCCTTCAAATTGCTCTAATACTTGTCTTAATAACATAAATGTTCCTGATTTAGACATCTTTTCACCATTGATATTGATATATCCATTGTGCATCCAATATCTAGCAAACTCTCCTCCACAAGAGCATTTAGATTGTGCTATCTCATTTTCATGGTGTGGGAATATTAAATCTTGTCCTCCACCATGAATATCAAATGTATCTCCTAAATATCTATGTGACATTGCAGAACATTCAATATGCCATCCTGGTCTTCCTTTTCCCCAAGGTGAATCCCAACTAGGTTCTCCCTCTTTAGCTTTTTTCCAAAGAGCAAAATCTAGTGGAGATTTTTTTATATCTGCAACTTCTATTCTTGCACCACTTTGTAGATCATCTATATTTTGTTTTGAAAGAGCTCCATATTTTTCTTTATAACTCTCAACATCAAAATATACATCTCCATCAGCTTCATAAGCATGTCCTTTCTCAATAAGATTTTGAATTATCTCAATCATATCACCAATATGCTCAGTTGCTTTAGGTCTTATCATTCCCTCTTCTTTTAAGTTAACTTTTGAAGTATCTTCAAAATAAGCTTTTATATATTTATCAGCAATAGCTTTTAAATCTACTCCCTCTTCGTTAGCTCTCCTTATCATTTTATCATCAACGTCAGTGAAGTTTTGTACATATTTTACTTTATATCCTCTATATTCAAAATATCTTCTTACAGTATCAAAGAAGATAGCTGGTCTTGCATTTCCTATATGAATATAGTTATATACAGTAGGTCCACAGACATACATTGACACTTCTCCATCTTTTATAGGTTTAAATTCATCAACTTTTCCACTAAGTGTATTGTATATCTTTATCATTTTTTCCTCCTTATTTTTAATCTACTCTTATTTTATTGTATTAATCTCATTTTTTAACTTTTCATAAGGGATAGTAACCTCTATATCTATCTCATTTCCTATTCCCTTCACTTTTAAATCTACTCCTGCCAAATCTTTTGCCTTAGAAATAGCAGAGATCTCAAACTCTCCTGTAATAAATTGCTTATCCTCTACAACATATGGAGAACTATTTTCTTTAAACATATCTTGTCCATAGATTAAAACATTTCCCTTTAAAGTTACATTCTCATTAAATATTTTTAATAGATCTTGTAATTTTAAAAGATTTTTATCTGTTTTAAATGGTATCATAGCACTTTCTTTTTCTAAGTCTAGAATAATCTCTCCATCAATCTCTTGTAAGATCTCTTGAGGTGTAATTCCAAACATACCTTGCCACATCATTGTTATAGCTTCTCTATTTCCAAAGATATATTTATTGAAAATTAAATTTTCTAAGTTTTCAAAGTTTTCCATAGAGATATATAATTTATTTTTATCTACATATTTTAAAATTTTTCTCTCTTTAGGTTGAACTTCAAATCCTGCAAATACATCTTGTATTCCATAGATTTTTACATCTACTTTTCCTTCAGTTTTGTTTAGATCCCAAGTTGCTGATGCTGCTTCAATTCCAGTAGCTGGATATTTGCTATTATTATAAACTAAAACTCCAAAATCTCTATTTTTATTTTCATCTAGTATCTCTTCTATTTTAGCATTATATGAACTTTTTTTCTCTACAAATTTTTTAAGAAATATTTTATTTTCTGAAAGAACTATCTGTCCTCTATAAAAAATAGCATATATATCTTTAAGATCTCTCTTAAAAATCTCTGTATCTACCAATTTTTGTTTATATTCTGGTTTTAATTTATAGAACTCTCCATCTTTATCAAAATACTTTGTACTCTCTTTTATAGCAAAAGGGTACCATAATCCTGTATCTACTGCTGCTGCTGTATTAACCTCTCCTGTAAGAAGTGTTCCATCTACCAATACATACAATTGAGAGATATATCTATTTATCTCTTCAGCCTTTTTAGCATCAAATTTATATCCTAAATCCTTAGCTATTTCAGCTTGTTCTGCATATTTTTCTGGAGAAATTTTCTTTTGAAGAGCATAGATTGCAATACTGTCTTCTGAAATAAACTCTCTTGGAGACACTTTATAAATATAATTAAAACCTAATATTCCACCTGCTATTAGTATTAATAGTACCAATAAACCATAAAGTTTTTTCATAGGTTTTTCCACCTCCTCTAGTTAATTTTTCCTTTTATTATTCTTTCTATCTCTCTCTTAACTAAATCTAAATTCTCATTTTTAAATATAGGTGTAGCAATTCTTGCTGTCCTTACTTTTCTATCACTTAATTCACAGCTTAAACTTCCTTCTTTCATAAAGTCAGCCTCTTGAATTATATCTCCATTAGGAGCTACTGCCATAGAGTTTCCAAAGAATGTGATTCCATCTTCAACTCCAACTCTATTTGCAAATATTGTATAAACTCCATTTAAATATGAACTGCTTTTTAAAATATCTCTCCATTGTGAAGAAATATCATGTTTATTAATTCCTAATCTAGCTGGTGCTGCTGCTGATACAAAGATATATTTAGCATTATCTTGAGCTAAGATAAATTGTACAGATTGATGCATCATATCTTCACCTTGTCCCATAGCCATTCTTCCAAATTTTGTATCAAAGGCTCTTATCTTATCTCCACTCATAAAATATCTACCTTCAAAAAACATTCCATAATTTGCAAGATAAACTTTTCTATGTTTATAAATAACCTTTCCATCTTCAAGATAGAAAAGTGTATTATAAGGATAGTCTTCCTCTCCTATCTCTACTGCTCCAAAAATTATACTTATCTCTCTACTTTTTTCTAATAAAATTTCTGGAACATCTTTTATTGCAGTTTCAAAAACTAAATCTTCTAAAACATATCCATTTAAACATAGTTCAGGAAAAACTATTAAATCTTCTCCGTTAGCTATTCCTTTATCAATAGCCTCTAACATCTTTAATAAGTTTTTCTCTCTATCTCCTAACACAGGTTTCATCTGTTCAATATGAACTCTCATTTTTTCCTCCTATTACAAGAATTTTAGATCCTCTTGTGTAGTTATCTTTATATTATCATAATCCCCAATTAATATTTTAACTTTAAGATCTAATCTTTCAACTAAAGATGAATCATCAGTTCCTAAGAAACCATCTTTTTCAGCTTGTTCATAAGCTTGTTTTAAAATATCACCTCTAAAAGTTTGAGGTGTATGAACTGCAACAAGGGCAGATCTATTAGGTGTAGTTAAGATCTCTCCATCAATTCCTACAACTTTTATTGTATCTTTTACAGGAACTCCAACTACAACTCCTACTAAATCCTCTTCATTGTCTAACAATTCACAACTTTTTTCAATATATTTTTCCTTTAAAAATGGTCTTACTCCATCTTGCACTAATATAATATCACTATTATCATCTTTTCTCAAAGCATTATAGATAGAATTTTGTCTCTCTTTTCCACCTGCTACTACTTCTTTAACTTTTGTAATACTATATTTTTTACAAATATCCTCTACTAATTGGATATTATCTTCATTAGTCACTATAATAATATCATCTATAATCTTTGAGTTTTCAGCAATCTCTAAAGGAGTTACAAAAAGAGGTTTATCATTATACTCTAAAAATTGCTTCGGATATGATAGCCCCATTCTCTTTCCTACTCCAGCTGCTGCTAATATAAGAGTTACTTTTTTTCCTATTTTAGAGTTACCACAGTACATCCAAGTCCTCCCTCTCCATGTCCTCCTATTCTATACTCTTTTACATATGGACATTTTTTCAAATAGTTTAAAATTCCCTCTCTTAAAGCTCCTGTTCCCTTACCATGAATTACATATACTTCTGTATAAGAGTTCATAACTGCTCTATCTAAATAGTTTTCAAGTTCAAAAATTCCCTCATCAACCATTTTTCCTCTTAAATCAATTTCATTTCTTACAGAAGTTGTTTTCTTATGCACAAATGTATTATACTCTTTTTGTTTCTTCTCATGAACAACTTTTACATCATCCATAGATACTTCCATCTTTAAAATTCCAGCTTGTACTTGTACTGTCTCTTTAGCCTTATTAATTTTAATTACATTTGCAAATTGATTTAAGCTGTTTACAAACAATCTATCTCCAACCTTGTAATCTATCTTTCTAGCAACTTTTGGTTTTACCTCTACATTTTTACTCTTATCCTCTTGAAGAGCTGATCTAAGCATATTTAAGCTCTTTTGAACATTTTTAATATCCTCTTTCTTATTCTCTTCCTTTTGAATCTTTTCTACAAGGGCTGCTGCCTTAGATTGCATCTCTCTCATCATAATATCAGCTTTTTCATAAGCTTGTTTCAATATCTCGTTTTTCTCTTTTTCAATAACTCTAAGTTTTTCTTCAAAGATCTCTTTATCTCTTTGAGCTGCTGCTTTTAAAAACTCAACTTGTCTCTTCATCTCATCAAGTTCATCAGCTTTATCTTTGATATTGCTAATCATCTTTTCTATTTTTTTATTATCATCACTGATATAGCTTTTAGCTTTATTTATAACCTCTTCAGATACACCTAATCTTCTAGCTATTGTCAGTGCATTACTCTCTCCTGGTATTCCTATCATAAGTCTATAAGTAGGTGACAGAGTTTCTACATTAAATTCCATTGAAGCTGTTTCTATTCCCTCTTCATTATATCCATGAGCTTTAACTTCACTATAGTGAGTTGTAATTATAGATTTACATCTCTTATCTTTTAAATAATCTATTACAGCCATAGCAAAAGCTGATCCTTCTGCTGGATCTGTTCCTGATCCTAACTCGTCTAGCAATACTAAAGATGCTTTAGTTACATTTTCAAGTATCTCTTGAACATTTTTTAGATGAGCTGAGAAAGATGAAAGTGATTGCTCTATACTTTGCTCATCTCCTATGTCAGCAAATACCCCTGTAAAGAATCCTATACTTGAGTGTTCATGAGCTGGGATTGGTATTCCTGTCAATGCCATTAATGTTAAAAGTCCAGCTGTTTTTAGAGCAACTGTTTTCCCCCCAGTATTTGGTCCTGTTATTAAAAGTGTATTGTAGTCTTTTCCTATTTCAAATGTTAGAGGAACAACTTTATCAGCAGGAATAAATGGATGTCTTGCATCTACTAAAGTTAAAACCTCTCTATTATTAATACTTGGAACTACACATTTTTTCTCAATTCCATATACTGCTCTTGCATTTAAAATATCAAGAGTGATTATAGCCTCTCCAACCTTATCTATATCATCTTTACTATTTCTAATATAGTCAGTTATTCTTAAAAGGATCTTTCTAATCTCTTCTTTCTCTTTTATCTCTAATTCTCTCATCTTATTGTTTAAAGCAACTATTGATAGTGGCTCAATAAATACTGTTTGTCCACTTGAAGATCTATCGTGTTCTATCCCTTTAATTTGCCCTTTAAAATCTGCTTTTACAGGAACAACACTTCTTCCATCTCTTTCAGTTATAATCTTTTCTTGGAATACTTTAGAGAATTGTGGCTCATTGAAAAGCTCATCAAATTTTCTCTTTATATTCATTGAAAGAGTTTTTTTGTGGAATCTAATATCTCTTAAATCTAATGAAGCATCATCTTTTATCTCTTTATTATTATCAACAGCTTTATTGATAATATCTTCTATTGCTCTAAGCATAGGAACATCATGGAATTTATCCTTTAAATCTCTATACTTTCCTAAATCTTCCAATCTATTTTTAAATACTCTAAAAAGTCTTAGGTTATAATTTATATCCCATAGATCTTCAACATCTAAATATGTTCCTATCAATTGAGATTTTTTTGTCAATTTGCAAATATCTCTCATTCCAGCAGTTTCTAATCCACCATCATATTTTACAAAATCTGTAAAATCTCTTAAAATATCTAGTTCCCTATTTAAAGAACTAAAATCTTTAAATGGCTCCATACTCATTATTTTATAATGGTTTTCTTCTATTGCACTATAACTAGCTAACTCTTCTCTTAACTTGTCAAATTCTAACACTGTATAACTATGCTTATTCATTTTTTACCACCTTATTGTATATTTACGTTCATTTTATTATATCACAATTCTCTGTTTTTCTTAAAGATTTGTCAATATTTTTAAAAAAAACTTGATCTTTTCCCTATTTAATGATACAATTATTTGCGATTATGTTATATAATTGCAATCAGGAAAGAGGTGACATAGAATGCAAAGATGCGAAATTACAGGAGTTGGAATCATCAGCGGTAACCAAATTTCTCACTCTCACAGACTTACTAGAAGAGTATGGAAACCAAACCTACAAGTTACTACTATCATGGTAAACGGAACTCCAGTTAAAGTTAAAGTTTGTTCAAGAACTTTAAAAACTTTAAGAGGAGCTAGCGAAGCTGAAGTAATGAACATATTAAAAGCTAATGCTTCTACTCTAAGTGCTAGACTTGCTAAACACTTAAGCAAATAGTCAAGTTCTAATAAAAAAAGACAGCTCATTAAAAGCATGTCTTTTTTTTATTTTTTGAAACTAATAACCATTCTTACATTTCTTAAACTATAATTTATCTAGCTAAGCTAGGTTCTTTAATATATCGTTAGTTTTACAGCAAAGTTCCTTTGCATTAGCGA
>JADYUE010000047.1 GCA_021531615.1 Fusobacterium varium
ATATTATATATTATATTTTAAAATTATGGTAGTCATTTTTTATAAGTAAATTCTCAAAAAAATTTTACTTCATATTTTTCATCTATAATAAAAAGCTGGAAATATTTCTACTCCAGCTATATTATTAAACAATTAATATATTCTTTTTATTATTTACTATATATCCTCTTTTTCTGTATAATATAAATAAAGATAATTTATAATATAACTTATTGAAAATTCTTGAATTATGGGTGATTCAAATTCCTTATAGCTTAACTTAGAAACTAGCAATGTAATTTCATTATTAGTTTCCACATCTTGCCTTGAAGATATATATATTATTTTTATTTTCTTTTTTCTTAAAATATTTTTTATTCTATTAATTTGAAAATTATTATTTGAAAAACTTATAATAATTGCTAAATCATCAGAATGTATTTGACTAATTATATTATCTTGTGAAGAGATCGTTAAAGGACAAATAGTATTTTTCCCTAATCTCATAAATTTTTCACTTATATTTTGTGCAAAAATATTTGAAAAAGAAGTTCCAAAGAAAAAAATTTTTTTAGCTCTTTTTATCCAAAATATTGTTTTTCTAATATTTTCATTTTCATTAAGACAGCTTGTTTCTTGTAAAGCTTTAAATATATCATTCAAATAATTTTTCCCTGAGAATTTTTTTATATTTGGTTTTATAACTTCTTTTTCTTCTAAAAAATTATTATAAATTCTACAATCTTCTTTTAAAGTTTTAAAATCACTTCCATTAACTCTTTTACAAAATCTAGAAATAGTAGATATAGAAGTATTACATTTTTGAGCTAATTCTTTTATAGATATAGTTGGAATAATTTTATGATTATCTAAAATGTAATTAGCTATAATAACTTCTACTTTAGGATATAATTCATTATTATCTCTACACTTTTTTAAATTTGAAAAAAAAGAATACATATTAATCTCCTATTTTTTATTCATGCTTTAAATATTCTCTCATTTCTATCTTTAAAAGATTTGCTTTATTTCCATAAATAATTTGAATACCATTATCAACTAAAACTGCCCCACTAGCCCCTAAATCTTTTTCAAAAATTTTTATATCTTTAATTTTTGAATTATTTTCCAAAGTTAATCTAAGTCTTGTAAAACAAGCATCAACTTTCAATATGTTTTCTCTTCCTCCAACAGCTTTAATTATTTTATTTAAAAACTCTACTGAAACATTCTTATTTATAGAACTCTCTTTTATATCCTCTTCTATATCTCCATCAAAATTTTCTTCTCTTCCTGGAGTTTTTAAGTTTCTTTTTTCAATATATATTTTAAAAGTAAAATAGTATAAAACAAAATATATAGGACCGACTATTAAAAGATAATACCAATGAGAACCTTTATTTGAATTTAGTATACCATTAAATATAAAAGAAAGTAAAGGTCCTCCAAAACTTGATGGTCCAGGAATATTTATTTGAAGAATATAAGTTAAAATATATGCTATTCCAGCAAAGAATGAATGAATAATAAATAAACCAGGTGCTACAAATAAAAATGCAAATTCTAAAGGTTCAGTTATTCCCATTAAAGCGCATGGCAAAACAGCTGCTGTCATTAAAGCTGCTACTTTCTTTTTATTTTTAGGCAATGATGTTTTATAAATTGCTAGTGCCGCTCCAGGTAATCCAAACATTGCAAAAAGAACTTTACCATTCATTACAAATCTTGTAATATTTACATCAAATTTTGCTGTAGGAGAACTTAAAATAGCATTATAAATATTTACAGCTCCTTCAACCATAACTCCATCAATATTCATATATCCACCTAATTGTGTAAAGAAAAATGGTAAATAAATAAAATGATGTAATCCAAATGGAAGTAATAGTCTCTCTGATAAACCATATAAAAATGATCCACTTGCTCCTATTGAATTAATTATATCTGAAGATTTAATTAATAAATGTTGAATAGGTGGGAATATAAAAGCTAATAAAATTCCTAAGATACTTGAACATATAATTGAAAGTGCTGGTATAGCTCTTGTTCCATTAAAAATTGATAAAATTGCAGGTAATTGAATTTTATAAAATTTATTATGAATATATGCAATTAAAAATCCAACTAAAATCCCTCCAAATACCCCTGTATCTAAAGTTAAAACCCCTAATATTTGTTTTTGACCAATTAATAAATTTTTGGGATCCAAATCTCCTGTAAAAATCAAGAAACTTCCTAATATAGTATTCATTGTCATATATCCTAAAAAACCACTAAGTGCAGCAGTTGCCTTTTCACTTTTAACAAAACCATAAGATATACATATTGCAAAGATCACAGGAATATTATTATTAACAACATTTCCTGCATCTTTTAAAATATTAAAAAAAATAGTTATATGTTTTAAAAAAGGAAAAATTTCTAAAATTTTTGGATTTGTAAATCCACTTCCTATCCCAACCAAAATTCCAGCTATTGGTAATATTAAAACTGGTGCCATTAGAACTTTTCCCAATTTTTGAAATTCACTAAATAGTCTATTCTTATTCATATATTCCCCCTAAATTAATAAGATTCTTTTTCTAATTTTGGCCAAAATTCACCATTTGCTTCTATTAAGTCATCTAAAATTGCTCTAGCTACATTTGTTGATGGAATTGTTTTATTTATTGCTATTGCTTGAAGAGCTTTATCATATGAATTTTCAAAATAAGCATCAACAGCTAATTTTTCAGAAGCAGCCTGATTTTCTATTAAGCCTTTATAAAAAGTTGAAATAGGTTTTCTTGCTATTGGCTCTGGTCCCCAACTTCTTAAATAAGCTGGTACTTCTACCATAGTATCAGCTGAAATATTTGGAATAGCGCCATTATTCTCTACAATAACTAAATATCTATATCCTTTATTATAGGCAATTGACACAGCTGCATCCACTATAAAATCTCCAAAAACAGTAAATTCTTGTACTGGGCTTTTATATTCCGAAGGATTAGCTAAATATTTATGATATTCTTCTATCATCTCTTTTTCTCTTCCATTGATTACCATATCTGCTCTAGTATAGTTAGGATCCATTTTTTTAACTATATCTGAAGAATACAAATAGTATTGTAAATAGCTGTTAGGTAAATATTCTGGGTAATCTTTTATTATTTCAGCATATTGCTTCCATGTTTTTTGCCAATCTTTATCTTTATGATGTCTATCACTACATGCTGTCATTCCATTAGTTAAAATCATTTCTCTTAACTCTGGTAATCTATCTTTTCCAGTTTTATCATAAAGAGCTGTAAACCATCCGAAATGATTTAATCCAAAGTATTCTGGATCCAATTCTGTCCAATCTTTTAAGCCCAACATTTTGCTATAAGATAATAAAATTGCTACTGGCATATCACATATATTCAAAATTCTTTCATTTTTAAATTCTCTTCTTGTTGCTTCGGCTACAACTGCAGCTGGATTTGAATAATTTAATATCCAACAATTTGGAGAATATTTTTTAGCTTGTTTTATTATTTCTATAACAGCTGGAATTGATCTAATTCCATAAGAAATTGATCCTCCAGGACCACAAGTTTCTTGTCCTACAACTCCATATTTTAACGGAATTTTTTCATCAAAACTTCTCATTTTTAGTCCACCTTGTCTTATTTGAGCAAAAACAAAATCAACATTAGTAAAAGCTTCTTCGTAATTAGAAGTAGAAATTACTTCTAAATTATCATAAGTTTCATTTATAAATTGGGACATAATTGATTTAACCATATTCATTCTTTCTTCATCAATATCAAACAAAATTAATTTTTTTAATGGGAACTCCTCTTTTTTTTGCAATAAACTTTGAATTATTCCTGGTGTATGTGTACTTCCTGCTCCTGCAATTACAACTGTATTTTTTTTCATTTTTTTCCTCCTTTTTCGTTCAATAAGTAAATTTATAATACTAGTATCATAACATACTAAATTTTATAAAGTTTATTATTTTCATTTTTTGAAAATTTTTTAACTAATTCCTATTTTTTTATTAATAAGAATATACTTTAATATATAAATAGTTTTTTTTATAATAGTAAAACTTATAAAAATATTAGAAAATAATTTAATAAAAAAACTTGATTATTTTCTAACTTAAATATATAATGTACTAATTATATATTTATTATTCAAAAGGAGAGATAAAATGAAAAAAATAATATTAGGACTTTTCATGTTAACAACATCATTGTTTGCAAAAGAAACAATATTAGTACAAGGAGCTATGGATATTGAAACTGAATATCTTATTAAAGCTCTTTCAAATCCAGTAAAAGAACAAATAGCGTCTTGGACTTTCTGGAAGGGAGAAATAGGAAATAAAACTGTTATAGTATCAAGAACTGAAATAGGTATAACAAATGCTTCAGCTGCTACTACAATTGGTATAATGAAATATTCTCCTAATCTAATAATTAATCAAGGAACTTCTGGTGGACATGATCCTAAATTACATGCTGGAGATATAGTTTTAGCAGAAAAAATTATTAATATAGGAGCTGTTAGAACTGAAAGAAAAGAATATGGAATACCAGCAGATGACAAAGATGGAATATTTTTTGAAGATGTTCAAAGAATTAGAGATTCTAAAGGAAATACTGTTGACTATCCTTATTTTTCTAGCGAAAAGAAAATTATAGACATCGCAAAAAAAATAGACTATAAAAATGGAAAAATTGTAGTAGGAACTATTGGAACTGCTGACCAATGGAATAGAGAACTTGAAAGAATTAAATTTATCCATGAAAGATACAATACTTCAGCTGAAGAGATGGAAACTGTTGCAGCTGCGCAAGTTGCTAAAGCATTCAATATTCCATTTATGGGAGTTAGAATTCTTTCAAATACAGATATTCATAATGAAGATTTTAATCCTCAAACTGCTATTTGGTGTCAAGAATATACAGTTGAACTTATTAAGAAATTAGATTTATAAATTTATATAAGAGTATAAATAGTTTTGTTATTTATACTCTTTATTTTTATAGGACTTTAAATTGAAACTTTTTTTCTTATAGAAATTTAATTTGAAAAAATTATTATAATATAAATATAAAAAATTCAGATAAAATCAAAAGGATTAATTTCTGCAAAACACAATATGAAGAAAGCTTGAAAGATAGAGATCTTTCAAGCTTATAAACAAATTAAAATCTTAATAATCAAGAGATAATAAATGTATAAAATTATTTATACTCTCATATTCTATTTATATTAAACATAATTTTAAGATTTCATAATCAATAGAGTGACCATAATATATTCCATCATTAGTTAAAGTAACAATATCATTTTCAATAGTTAAGTAACCCTCTTGAGAAAAATCAAGTAATTTATTATATATTTCTAAATATTTATCTGGAAAAATATTCTTTATAGAATTTAAATCAATAATAGGATATTGAAATAATCCATAAAGAAGCTTTAATTTTATTTCAAAAGGAGTGTATAGACTATAAAATTCCATAAATTCATTTAATTTATATATTCCAATATTATTGAGATTTCCTCCTGCACCAATACCTATTGGTAATAGATCTTTTCCTGAATTTACAAAATTGATATATCTATATTCATCATTTATGGCTACTTTTCCATTTTCAATAAGCTTATATCCACCTTTTTTTAGTTCTTCAACAAGTAAATTATGATATTTTTTATTTCTTTCTTCATCTCTAATAAAAGTTGTTTTTTTATTTTTAATATCGTTAAAAATTTTAGCACCTTCATAAATTATAAGAGTACAAAAACTAACACTATCAACTTTTAATTCAATACATCTTTGAGCATCGTGTATAATATCTTCTTCAGTTTCATAGGGATAATCATAGATTATATCTATACAAACTTTTCCTTTAAAATTATTTTGAATCTCTTTTATACGTCTTATAGTTTCATCTTCAGAATAAGTTCTATTTAAAAGAGTTCTTCCTTTATTAGAAAAAGTTTGAATTCCTAGACTTATTCTATTGATACCATATTTTTCTAAAATTTTTAATTTTTTTAAATTCAAATTATGAAGAGTACTTTCAAATGTCCATTCATAGTCTTGAGATAAAGAAAAATTGTCTTTAAAAGCTTCAAGAAGCTTTATAAGTTGCTCTTCTGAGTAAATTGTAGGAGTTCCACCACCCCAAAATACAACAGAAAATAATTTGTTTCTTATGTAGTTAGTTTTACCATATTTATTAAATTCTTTAATTAAAAGTTCTGTATAATCTTCCATATTAGATTGACAGAACTTTCTATTCATATTGCAAAAAGAACATAATTTGTCACAATAAGGAGTATGTACATAAATCCCACCTTCATTATCTTCAGGTGATGTGTTTAAAAAATCTAAAAATTCTTTTTTAGTCAAAGCTTCTTTTGGTAAAGATTTAAAAATTTCATTTTGAATTTCATGATGTGTATCCAATCTTTTTTTAAACATAATTTATATCCCCACCTATTTTTGTAGATTTTTTCTAGCTTCTCTACTCATTTCTATTAAGACATCTTTTAACTCTTCAAGAGGAACAGTTTTTCTAAAAGACACTTCTATTATCTTTTTATTATTAACTTCTATTGTCATATAATTTTCATTAAAATCTAATAATTTAGCTTCATTGACATTTTTTTCTTTTCCAAAATATTCAGCATACATTTTTACTGATTCAGAATGATCTTTGTTCATATGGTTAATTATCATATTTTTCATTGTTATACCTCCAAAATTATCTTATATTTTCTAATTTTTTAGATAATTCTTCAATACCTTCTAACATTCTTGGAGAATTTCTATATATAAGTTCAGCATTAAAAATAAAAATATTATTATTTTTGCCAGCATTTGTATATTCTAACATGGGAATAGATTTTTTTAATTGTTCAATAGAGGCAACTGTCATAATTCCAGCTACAAAATCTGGATTTTCTTGTATAATAAATTCTGGATTTATAATAGGTTTTGTTCCTTTTAACGAAGCACCTATATTTTCAATTCCAAGAACTTTCATAATATCTCCAGGTAAATTTTCATTATTAAAAGCCATCAAGGGAGTAGTAGAGTAAATAAAGATACCTTTAATATTTTTATCTTTAAAGTTAGGAAAAGAATTTAATTTTTCTTTTTGATTATTGATTATTTTTTCAGCCTCTTTTTCTTTTCCAACTAAAGTAGCAAATTTTTTTATATTATTGGAAATATCATCGATTCTTTTAGTAGAAAAAGATATAACATTTATATTTCTTTTTTGAAGCTCTTCTATAGGAAAATTTACCCCCTCATTAACTATTACTAAATCAGGATTTTCAGCTATTAATTTTTCAATAGATGGTCTAAAAGCATTTCCCATTTTTTTTATATTTTTACTTTTTTCTTCTGGATATACAGAAGCATTACCTATCTGCCCAAGTCCGATAACCCTGTCCTCTACATTTAAAAGACAAGCTACTTCAAACATAGAGGGAGCCATAATTATAATTCTATTATATTGAGCAAAAGAGATACTATAAATAAGCAAAAAAAGAATGATTATTTTCTTCATATAAATCCTCCTATTTTTTTGGAATAACATACTTTATATTATTTTTTTCTAAGATTTCACATTTAAAATTATAGATTTCCTCAAAGATATTCTCTTTAAAAAGAGCAATTGTACTGTCATGATATATAACCTTTCCTTCTTTCATAAAAACTATTTCATCACAAAATAGAGAGGCTAGATTTAAATCGTGGATTACTATTAAACATATTAAAGAGTTTTCCTTTACAATTTTTTTTATAATATTCATTATCTCAATAGAATAATGAATATCTAAAGCACTTGTAGGTTCATCTAAAAGAAGAATATCTGGATTATTAACTAAAGCTCTTGCAAGAAATACCCTTTGTTGTTCTCCACCAGACAATTTATTAATATCTATATATCTAAATTTTTCAATTTTAAATCTTGCTAATTGTTTATTTATATCATCATAATCTTGATTAGAAAATCCTTTCCACATATTTTTTAATTGTGAAACCTTTCCCATTGTAATAACTTCTTCAACAGAAAATCCATCTACAAGTTGAGATTTTTGTGGAATAAATCCAAATATTTTAGCTCTTTCATTGGGAGAAAGATTAATAATATTTTTTTCTAAAGAGTCAGTTTTGAATATTATCTCTCCAGTAACAGGATGCAAAAAATTAATAATGTTTTTTAATAAAGTACTTTTCCCACAACCGTTCATTCCCATAATACCTATTACTTTTTTTTCTTGAAATTGTAGGTTGATATCTTTTAAAACTTCTTTATTTCCATAATTAAAATTAAGATTATTGATTGTAAGTATTTTCATACTTTCCTCCTTTTGAAAGCTAAAAATAGGAAGAAAGGTGCTCCTAAAAAAGCAGTAATAACTCCAATTGGAACTTCAGTAGGTTCAATAATAATACGAGCTATAGTATCTGATATAAGTAAAAGGAGTCCCCCTAATAACATTGCTAAAGGGATAACTTTTCTATTTGAATTTTTTACTAAGAGTCTAACTATATGAGGAATAATAATTCCTACAAAGCCTATCATTCCAGTAAAAGCTACAGAAAAACCTACAATTAAAGAGGAGATTACCAAAAGTTTTAATTTTAATTTTTTAGTATCAATTCCCATAGCAAATGCTTCCTCTTCACTACATAAAAGAAGATCTAATTCAAATCTTTTTATATAAAAATAGAAACTTGAAAATATAAGTGGAAGAAGTAAAATAGCTATTTTTTCCCAAGAGGAATAGCCCAAATATCCCATAGTCCACATAATAATTTTAAATGAATCTTCTCCTATAAAATAAATTGCAAAAGATGTGAAGGCTCCTAAAAGAGCAGAAATTGCAATACCTATTATAAGAAGATTTGAAACATTTGTATTTGAAGTAAAATTTGAGATTTTAAAAATTATAATAGATGTAATTAAACTACAAATGAAACCAAAAATTCCATATGTTGATTCAGAAAAATTCAGTATATAGGCAAGTACTGCACCAAAGGTAGCAGATGAAGATATTCCTATAATATAAGGGTCAGCAAGGGAATTACGAAAAACAGTTTGTGTAATAGTTCCTGATCCAGCTAACATCATTCCTATTAATATAGATGTAATTATTCTAGGAAATCTAATATTAAAAAGTATTACTTTTAAAGGATTATTTTCTTCAGAAAAAGCAAGTTCAATAACTTCTTTAAAAGTTATATTTATACTTCCAAGAGTTAAAAAATAAAATGAAGCTATAACCGTAGTAACTACGGTTATAGCTAGTAAAAATCTATATTTCATATCTAAATCCTATATAATAGTTTCTTTCTGGAGCTGGGATATATGCTCCTGTAACTCTATAATCAGGCTTCATCATAGAACCAAAGTTTTTTTCTGCTCCATCATCTTGAGATAGATAATATTTTTCATTAAAGATATTATTTACCCCTCCTATAATAGTTAATCCATTTTCAAAGGCATATCTTGCTGACCAGTCAACAGTTATATAACCATTTTTATAACCTTTATCTCTAGCAGGTTTTTTTGAGCTAGGAGTTGTCCAACCATTAAATGATTTAGAATAATAGTTGGCAACTAAGTCAGATGATAATTTTTCTGTAAATTGATAGTTAGCTCCTAAAGTTCCTCTCCATTTAGAAACATAAGGAATATCTTCACCTTTTTTCTCTCCTTTACTAATTTCAGCATCTATATAAGTAATAGATTGGTTTAAAGTTAATTTATCAAAATATTGTTCTGAATAAAGTTCAACTCCATATCTTTTAGTTTGATCTAAATTTTCATATTCCCATACAGGACCAATTTTTCCTTTAATTTCAGAATTTTTAGAAATTTCATCAGCTGTTTGAGAATAAAAAGCTGTAGCAGCAAAATAAGCATTACCTATTACATCTTTTACTCCAATTTCAAAGTTATCTGTTTTTTCCTCTTTTAAATTATTTATAACATAAAAAGCTTCATACTTTGGTCCCATAGGTCCCATACCCAAAAATTTATATCTTTTATCAAAAAATTCATTAGGTGTAGGAGTAGTAAAGCTTCTTTCATATTTAATATATGTATTTCCTGTATCTGAATATAGATAGTTTAAACTTGCTTCATAAGCATAATTTTCTAAATTTATATTATCTTGAAGTCTTTTGTTTTGTTTATCATTAGATTCTAAATCATATTTAGAAAATTCTCCTCTTAACCCTAAATTAAATTGTAGCTTATCAGAAATATTATATCTATTTAAAATATATAGAGAATTAGTATCTTTAGATATATCATATCTATTTCCACCCATAACTCCATCTCCATAGCTATTAGCTTCTTCTCTTAAAAAATCATAACCTAAAATTAAATCTCCTTTGCTATAAGCATACTTTCCTTTAATATTTGCTCCAGTTTTCTTTTCTTTAGTCCAAAATGTTGATAAGCTTTTGTCTACATTTTGAAGCTGTTTATCATGAGAGTTTTCAATAAAAGCATTAGTTGAAATTTCAAGATTTCCTAAATCAATAGCATGACCAATTAAATAGTTTTCCTTATTTAAGTGTCCATCTCTAAAGTTATCAGGATCTGTTTGTCTTCTATCTTCGTTTAGTTCTTTTCTAGTAAGAGATCCATATTTTCTATAGTTTTCAGAATATTTCTCTAATTTTAAAGTTAATTTTTGATTGTCGGCTAATTGATAATTAAATCTACCAG
The DNA here is from genome assembly GCA_021531615.1 of Fusobacterium varium. Taxonomy (NCBI): domain Bacteria; kingdom Fusobacteriati; phylum Fusobacteriota; class Fusobacteriia; order Fusobacteriales; family Fusobacteriaceae; genus Fusobacterium; species Fusobacterium varium. The sequence goes on from JADYUE010000047.1 coordinate 10,725, forward strand.
TAAGGTTATCACTTTGAGTTTTTTCGTTATCTCTATATCCATTAGAGTTTCTTCCAGAATAACTTAAATTAGCTGATAATTTATCAGTAAGTTGTACTCCAACAGTAGTATCTAATTTTCTATTATCATAAGAACCATAGCTACTATCTACAACAGCATAGTTTCCAGTTTTATTTGTAGTTACAATATTTATAAAACCTCCGCTAGCTCCATTTCCATAAAGAACTCCACCACCACCAGGAACAATTTCAATTTTTTCAATTTGATCTACTGGAATATTATTTACAGGGAATGCACATTCAGTCCCATATAACATATTCATCATATTAACAGGGATACCATCAACTAGAATTTTAACTCTATTTGAAGCTCTATTTCCTTGTCCTCTTAAGTCAAAGATTACTCCATAGTCTGTATTAACAGTTTGAACAAAAGGCGAATCTTTTAAAACTTCTTCAACACTTGAATAATTTTTCTTTTGAATATCTTGTTTAGTGATAACATTAATGTTTTTAACTTCATCTTTAACTTTTGTTTCAAATCCTGTAGTTGAAATTACAGTTTCATCAAGTCTGATAGAATTTTCAGCATAAGCTGTAGAGATTGCAATTAAACTCATAAGCAATAAATATTTTTTCATTTTCCCTCCAAAAAAATAAAAAATTTAAAAATTTTGTTAATTATTTTCAAAAAATAAAAAAACTGATAATAATTAACAAAATAGCCGCTTACAAGCCCCCTTAAATTTTGTTTTTTATCAGTAAAATGAAAGAATATAAAATTTTACAATTTATCTTTTTTCCCACCGAAAAAATAAAAAACTAGAATTAGGTAAGTCTCCTGACTTGGTTTCATCCTACTTCCTACCTTCCCAGAAAAAATCCAGTGGTAATTGGTTTCGTCCACCTTACAGTAGCGGGGGCTGTGTGGGCTTTTCACCCATCTTCCTCTATTAAGCTTTAAAGCACCTAATACTATATTATCTTCAACAATAGTACACTTTTTATAAAAAAAAGTCAAATTATTTTTTAAAACAAAAACATAATAAAGGTAAAAACATCTATTTTTTCAATTTTTTATAAAACAGTAATCGTCAATTTGATGGTTACTTCTTTATAATATAATAAATATAAAAAACTGCTCCCAGAATCTTAGAAAAATAAGATAAAGGATGCAGTTTTTTATTTAAACTATAAATTTATTTATTATTAATTATTTGTTTAATTTTCATTTTACTTAGAACGGACCATAATTTATTAAAACAGAAATAGTAATCATTATAAATTGTAAGATAACCATTATTATAAATAAAGGAGTCATAAACTTATACCATTTTTCAATAGGAAGCCCCATTAATCCACATTCAGTAGTAACAACTGTTGGCCAAAACATGTTAGAGAAACCATCTCCAAATTGGAAAGCTAGAACAGCTATTTGACGATTCATACCAATGGCATCAGCTAAAGGTACCATTATAGGCATTGAAGTAGCTGCTTGACCTGAACCTGAAGGAATAAAAAAGTTTATAATATTTTGAGCTATAACCATTCCAATAGCAGCTATACTTGTAGATAAGTTAGTTAATCCACTAGAGATATAATAAACAAATGTATCAATAATTTTACCTTCATCCATGATAATAGTTAAAGATCTAGCTATTCCTACAACAAGTGCTCCGAAAATAACATCAGAAACAGCTTCTACAAAGAAATTAGCTATTTGACTTAAATTGAACCCACCAATAAGTCCGATGGCTATAGTCATAATTAAGAAAAGTGTAGATAATTCAGTTAGATACCATCCTAGTTGGCTAGTTCCATATACAAGTCCTGCAATTGTGCAAACAAAAAGCATCATAATAAGTTTATGTTTACCAGTAAAAGGTAATTTTTCCATATCTTCTCTTGTCATACCTTCAGAGATTTTGAATTTTACACCTTTTACAATAGAAGCTTCAGGATTAGCTTTTACTTTTTTAGCATAATGCATTAAATATAGAATAGCAGTTCCTTGGAAAACAATGAAACATATTATTCTAAATCCAATACCTGAACCTATAGGTAACCCTGCTATTCCTTGAGCAATTCCAATACTGAAAGGGTTTAAAGTAGCAGCAGCAAAACCAGTAACAGTTCCTAAAACAACAGCAGCTCCTCCAACAAGACCATCATAACCTAAAGCAATTGCAATTCCAATAAAAGCAGGTAAAAGTCCATAAACCTCTTCATATAAACCAAAAGTTGAACCGCAGATACCAAACATTATCATAAAGAAAGGTAAAATAAAAGCTTCCTTACCTTTGAATTTTTTAATTAAAGCCCCCATAGAGCCATAGAAAGCTCCTGTTTTAATTAAAAGAAAAACAAATCCATAAGCAAAGAAAATAAAGAAGATAATATCAGAAGCACTAACCATTCCTTCAACAATAGCCATAAACATTCTGAAAGGTGATACAGGAGATTGCTCAATAAATTTAAATGAACCTTGAACAACCATGGTTCTCCCTAACTCAGCATCTTCAATTCTATCAAAGCTTCCAGCAGGGACAATATAAGTTAAAATAGTGATAATCGCTAATAATATTCCAATAATTACATAGGTATGAGGTACCTGAAATTTTTTCTTTTTTAACTCCATTTAAATAACTCCTTTTAATTTTTTTCTTTATCTTGCATTTTTATTAACAAGATTCCTATTATTATTAAGATAATACCAATAATTTTCCAAATAGATATTTGCTCATTAAGAAACATTATTCCAAACATTGTAGCAGCAGGAATTTGAAGAAGAGTTATTATTCCTGCTTTTGTTGCAGATATATAATTTAAAGATTTTATAAATAGTAAGTGGCAAAGCAAAGTTGGCACAACTGCAAATAATATACTAACAAGAAAATTTGCAGTTAATTTATGATAAGTTATGAAATTTCCTACATTTAAGAATGGTAGTAGCATAATAACCACTATTACAAAACTATATATCATTACTACATTAGGATTGTTATTTCCAGAAATTGATTTACTGATTATAGGATATAAACCAAAACATATTCCAGAAAGAAGTCCATATATTACTCCTAAAAAATTAAACTCTAAATTAATAATGGAACCATTTGTAACTAAAATTATAGTTCCAATAGCTGTTAAAATCAAAGCATTAATCTTTCCTTTATTTAACTTTTCTTTATATAAAATTCTTGAAAAAATCAAAGTGAATACAGGACCTAAACTCATTAGAAGAGTAGCAACAATTACTCCACTTTTTTCAATTGAAAGGAATAGAAAAACATTAACTAATCCCTGAGCTACTATTCCCATTAATGCAGCTGTTTTTAAAGAGCCTAAAGAGATTTTTAACTCTTTAATTCCTTTAGTGTAAATGATATGTATAATTCCAGCGATAAATGCAAAAAGCATTCTAGCAGTTATAATATCATAGACTCCCATGTTATATTTAGACATTTCAGCAAAGAAAAGTCCAACAGTTCCCCAACCAATTCCAACTAAAATAGCAAATATATATCCTTTTAATTCCATTGAAATTACTTCCTTTTTAAAATATCAAATTCTTCTTTTATACTTTTTAAAATCATATTATCTAAGGAAATATCAAGAGCAGTTCCTACCATTGCTTTTACAGATTTATGTAGTTTATCATAAGCTTCTTCTGAGTTTGTATATTTTAAATAAGCTTCATCATGTACAAAACAAACTTCATCTATATTAAGGGCTAATTCAGTATACATAGTTGGACAAACTTGGCTAACATTTCCTATATCAGAAGAACCAGTAGCTCCTTTACCACCTTCTAGAAATTTATTAACTCCTACATTTTCTAGATTTCTTCTCATAAGGTTTTGTAAAGATGAAAGATTTAAAAGATTATCAAATGAATTTTCAAATTTTTCAAAATGTACCTCAGCTCCAGTCATTAAAGCAGCACCTTTAGCACAATTTGCAACTTTTTCTGTAAGAGAATTTAAATAATTTCTATTAGCAGCACGAATGTGGAATTTTGCTTCAGTAAAATCAGGAACAGTGTTAGGAGCATCTCCACCATAAGTAATAATTCCATGAATTCTAGCATCTGGAGTTATGTGTTGTCTAAGAGCATTTATACCAGCAAACATTAACTGAACAGCATCAAGAGCATTTATTCCTTTTTCTGGATGAGAAGAAGCGTGAGCTGCTTTTCCTGTAAATTGGAATTTAATACAATCAATAGCTAGTGTTTTACATTCTAAATTATTATTACTTTCTAAGTGCATTTGTAATACTACATCAATATCATCAAAAGCATTTGCTTCTACCATATTAACTTTTCCACCAATAGTTTCTTCAGCAGGTGTTCCTATAACTACAATCTTTCCTTTAAAATCTTCTTTTAATTTAGATAGAACTATAGCAGCTCCGCAAGTTCCAGCAGCTATCCAGTTATGTCCACAAGCATGGCCAGGAACTTTATCAGGACCATATCCAGGAAGTGCATCGTATTCAGCAAGAAATGCTATACTAGGACCTTCTCCACAAGAAAACTCAGCTCTAAATGCAGTAGGTAGATCACAATAATTTTCAATAATTTCAAATTCATGTTGTTTTAAAGTTTTAGTAAGAAATTCAACTGACTTAAACTCTTCAAATCCCAATTCAGGATTTTTAAAAATATAATCTGAAATGTTTTCAATTTCAGTTTTTAGTTGATTCTCAATTTCATACCCTCTTTTTTTGATAGATTCAATAGTATTCATTACTCCCCCTTAGTCTTTTCCTAATTTTAATCGCGATTAATTTATAATATTGGTATAACTCATAAAACCAATTTTGTCAATAAGATATTTGTTTTTTTTAAAATAAAATGCTATTATATTAAAAAGAAATATATTAAAATAAAACATTTTATTTTGAAAGGATGAAATTTATGAAAGGTATAAATAAAATTTTTATTTCAGCAACTATAGAATTAATAAAAGAAATTGGAATTACAAATGTTAGTATAAGAAAAATAGCAGCTAAAACAAATATGAATAGTGCTAATATATATTATCATTTTGACAATCTAGATCATCTTTTGGGATTAGCTTCAATCTATTTTATTCAAGAATATGTACTAGAGGTATCGGAAAAAGTAAAAATAGCTAAAAATTCTTTTGAAGAGTATATGATAATTTGGGAGTGCTTTGCTCATTATGCTTTTTTAAGTCCTAACTTATATAGAAGAATATTTTTTAAATTGACAAAAGATTATAACCTGTTTGAAGAATTCTATAGTTATTTTCCTGAATATAAAGAAAAATTGAATATTGATTATTTAGAAATATTTATGAAAGATAATATATATGAAAGAAATAAAACTTTATTGAAGAAAGTAGTTAAAGATGAAAAAAATGTAGATATTTTAAATGAAATACATCTTTTATTGTTTAAAGGATTATTGGAAGAAATTGAATTAATTAAAGAAACTTCTACTTTAAAATGTGAAAATAAAATGAAAGATTTTTTAATTCTCACACTTACACCATATATAATTTAACCTTTCATAAAGATTTAGTTTTTTTATATTAAAATATATATTATCAATAAATAAATTTTAATATATTTTTAATACTATTATTAAAAACATATTAAATAATTAATCGTATAAAAAACTATAATTTTAGAGAGTTTCTATTGCTATAATCTATAAAATAAATTTATAATTTTCTTATATCTTTATAAACTTATGATATAAAATCAACAATTTGCAACAGTCTTATTTTTATTTTACCTTTTATCTAATCTTTTGTTTAATATTTAATAAAGAGATAATCTAATATGCTCTTGTTCTTTATTTTCTTCGCCCCTCATTTATTGGTAATAATAAAAATTCCAATATAATCTTAACATAAAAATCTATTGCCTTTAAAATTATAATTTCCTTGAATCTAAAAAAGTCCCTCTATCTTAGAGATTTAAGATAGAGGGAAATATATATTATTATTTTTATCTAATCTTTATTATAAAATTTATTATATAATAAATAGTAAACTGATGCAGACCAACTAAAGTTAGAGCAGTGTAATCCCTCTCCAGTTTCAGGGTTATAATTTTCTCTAATTGCTCCACCTTCCATTAAACCTTCTGAATGTTCAAATAGCTTAACTGTTAATTCTTGTGCTTCTTTTTTATATCCATAATTATCTAAACCAATAACTCCAAAATATGCTTGGTCAAGCCAAACTGGCCCTCTCCAATACTTAGTTGGATTGTATTTAGGGTTATCTTTTGCAGCTGTTGGGAATGGTAAATAAGTATTCATAACGTTTTCATCTAAAATATTTTTTACAACCTTATCTGCTTTTTCTTTATCTGCTGCATTTGCCCATAATGGAATATATCCTTCAGTTCCCTTTCCTCTGTTTACTAAAAGTTTAGTGTTGCCCTCTTCATCAAATTGTAAATCATAGTAGTATCCAGTTACCTCATCAAACATCTTATCATTTATATACTCTTTTAATTGAGCTGCTGATTTATAGAAGTTTTCACTCTCTTCTTTTTCTCCAAGAATTTCAGCCATTTGAGCTAGATCTATTTTTTCAGCATATAGGAAAGAGTTCAGATCAACAGATTCTTGGTTGATAGAATATCCTATTAATTTACTGTTTTTATCTTTATTTTCAAATACTTTTACTCCTATATCATCTTTTCCATATCCTTCAACATCAAATCTAACTGCATTATCCATTCCGCTTTCCCATGCTGCTGCAAGTATAATCTCTTCAGGAGAATTATTAAATCTGTGAACCATTCCTCCATATTCAGCTACACCATTTTTATTGTGATCTCTATTTGTATACCACCATTCAT